>JAPYQX010000444.1 GCA_029937135.1 Nitrospinota bacterium | reverse complement strand
CCTCGAGCGTCACCTCGTTCGTCTGCTTGAGGCTGGCCGCGATTTTCGAGTCCTTCCCCTCACCCACCGTGCGGATGAATTCGGGGGCGCGCTGCTCGACCACCTCGATCCGAAGATTGAACTTCGCCTTGAGAAAGCTGATCTTCTGCTCCACCGTCACGCCGTAGTGCGTGTCGTCCAGCTTCTCGACGTTCGTGACGCCGGGCACACAGCCCGCGAACTCCTCGACATTCCAGATGAACTCCCAAACCTTCTCGCGGGGGGCGGCGATGAGCACTTCCTGATTAAATTCCATATTCTTTTCCGGTGTCCTATTGGTTGAAAGGGAATTGCCACACTCGGGGCGGGCGGCGCATTCTAGCAGGCGCTGCCGCCCGGCTCCATGGCTTTTTGACGGTGAACCAGTTAATCAAAAATCCTTCGAGGTCTTTTAATCCGGATGAATAAAGCGGACGCCCCCACGGAAAGCCTCATTCTCCTCGCCCGGCCTCCCACTCCGGGCCGGGTCAAGACGCGCCTCATCCCGGCCCTGGGCGCCGAGGTGGCCGCCCGGCTCTACCTTGCGTTTTTGGCGGATGCGGCGGCGCTGGCGGCGGCGGTGAGAGAAGCGAGACCTTCTACAGGACTCACGGCGGAATGGGCCACCGAAAACACCCCCGCCGGGGCACTATCCCCCGAGGCGCCGACCCTTGAGGCATTGCCTCTTGAGACACTGCCTCTTGAGGCTATGCCTCTCGCCACATGGCTGCCCGGACCCTTTCTTCACCGCGCCCAGCGCGGGCGCGATCTCGGCCAGCGGATGGCGGCCGCGCTGGGAAGGCGGCTCGCCGCCGGTGATCGGACGGGCCGGGCGGACCGTCCACGGCGAGCCGTGTTGATGGGCACCGATTTCCCGGATATTCCGGCGAAGATTGTGCTCAATGCCTTCGCCGCCCTGGAGGAGATGGAGCGCGCCTCGCTGGGCTCGCCCTGCGCCGTCCTCGGGCCGGCCAGGGACGGGGGCTACTATCTCATCGGGCTGAATCGTCTCTCGCCGGGTATTTTCGCGGAAATGGAATGGGGAGGCCCCGGGGTTTTCCGGGCGCAGAAGGAAAGGCTCGAATCCTCGGGCCACCGGGTGCACATCCTTCCCGAGTGGAGCGATGTGGATACAACCGGGGACCTGGAGCGCCTTCGCGCACGCCTCGAATGCCACGCAGGCGGGCAAGGCACAGCCGCCCCGAACACCTGGAAGGCGCTCGATGAAATATAGAAAAATTCCGTCAGGCAGACTTTCGCGCCCGGAAGTTGATCACCACAGTCCCGAACGCTGCAGCGCTTGAGTCCTGGGGAGCGCCGGCGAAAACATCTTTGCGCCATGTAATTTCAAAACCCTCAAAACCCGCCCGGGTGACGACCGCCTCGAGCTCCGCTTCCAGCAGAGCGCCGGCGATTCAGCCGGTCCAGAGATCGATCTCGGTCTTTGCCTCCTCGGGCACCGGCTTGGCCACCAGGATATCGGCGATTTCAAGCCTGCCGCCCGGCTTGAGGATGCGGAGGAATTCGCCGAACACCCGTGGCTTGTCGGGACAAAGATTCACCATCCCGTTCGAGATCACCACATCGGCCCAGCCGTCCGGCACCGGAAGCTCCTCCGCGAGGGCCTCCTTGAACTCGACATTTCCGATGTTCGCCGCCTCGGCGGCGGCCCGGGCCTTGTTTAGCATGTCGGGCGTCATGTCCACGCCGACGACGCGGCCCGACTCGCCCGCAAACTTCGCGGCGAGAAAACTGTCCATACCTGCGCTGCAGCCGATGTCCATCACGCGCTCGCCCGGCCGGATTTCACCCAGGGAAAACGGATTGCCCGTGCCCGCGAGGGATTCAACCGCGCTCTCCGGAATCCCTTCGAGCCACTCGTCCGAATACCCCAGAAGCTTCGCCAGCGGCCTCCCGGTGTGAAAGTGAAAACCCCTGCCGGGCTCGTTCGCCACCACGGCGTATTCGTGTTGAACAGCCGCCCTTAACCTTGCAAGGTCCACATCCGGCACCACACCGATTTCAGGCATCCACTTCTCCCCTACAAAGGAGCGTGAAAATACTCAAACCGAATTTCCAATTCAAATTCCCAATTTGAATATTTTACCACTC
>JAPYQX010000069.1 GCA_029937135.1 Nitrospinota bacterium | reverse complement strand
CTCGGGCTGGGTTGGTGGGGAGAGGTGCTCGCCGACGCGGCGCTTGCCTCGGGCGCGGCCGAGATCACCGGTGGTTTCGCGCGCACCCCGGCCACCCGTGATGGGTTCGCGTCGAAGTACAAGTGCCGTGGCTACGATTCGATGGAAGCCCTCCTGGCCGATACGGAGGTCGAGGCCGTCGTCATCGCCACGCCGAACAGCGGCCACAAGGAGCAGGCCCTGGCGGCGGCGCGGGCCGGAAAACATATTCATATGGAAAAGCCCATGGCGCTTTCGGTATCGGACGCAAGGGAGATGGTCGCCGCCTGCCGGGAGGCGGGCGTCAAGCTCGGTCTCGGACAAAATTTCCGGCGCTGGCCGATGTTTCGCCGCGCCAAGAAAATGATCGACGCCGGTGAGCTGGGGACGGTTAGCCTGGTGTCGGCGCATTTCTCGAACACCCTCGGTCTCACCGCCGGGGAGGGGAGTGACCGCTGGGACCCGGTCGAGAATCCCGGCGGCCCCCTCTACAGCTATACGATTCACCTGGCCGATCTCATGGAGTCTCTCTTCGGGGAGATTGAATCCGTTGACGCGGCGGCGGGGAAGGTGGGCGGTCCCTCCGGGACGGACGACGCGGTGGCGGCGGTGCTCCGGTTCAAGAGCGGCGTGGTCGGCTCTCTGACAGGGAGCTACATGGCCGCTTTCAACGTGGGCGTTTTAATCGAGGGAACCAAGGCGACACTCAGCCTCACGGGCAGGGGAATGCCCACCCTTCAGCGTCTGGAGGCGGGGATGGACGAGGCCGAGGAGATCGACATCGGCGTCGGGCTGGTCGAGGGGAGGAACCGGGCCAACGCCGAGCAGTTCACCGACCTGGCCCGCTGTGTCCGCGAGGGAGGTGATCCCGAGGTCGGGGGCGAGCAGGGGGTGCGCGCGCTGGGCGTGATGCGGGCGATGCTCCTCAGCCACGCCGAGCGCCGGGCGGTGACGATGGAAGAAATTATCGAGAACGACTAGAAATTTTCGAAGGTGACTAAAGGTTTTCGAGTGTAACTGGAGGAAGAGCCTGTGCCGAAAATCATCATCGCCGATCCGATATTCGAGCGGATGGTGAACTGGGATACCGGCCCCGGGTGGTTCGGACCGGGCTACGATGTGGTCTGGCCTGAGGGTTATTCCACCGGCGAGATCATGGCTGTCCTCGGCGGGGCCGAGGGGGTGGTGACCTGCTTTGACCTCTTACGGCCGAGATGATGGACGCCTGCGGGCCGCTAAAGGTGGTGGCCAAGCCTGGCGCGGGCTACAACAATATCGATGTTGCGGCGGCGACGGAGCGAGGTGTGATGGTGTGCAACGTCGAGGGTGTGCGCGGCCGCGCCGTCGCCGAGCACGCCATTTTTCACATGCTCTACCTATCGCGGAACGGCTGGCTCAAGGACCGACCCGAGTGGGAGACCACCCCCATGCACCAGCTCGGCGGCAAGACGATTGGCATCGTCGGGTTGGGCGACATTGGGTCGAACCTCGCCCGGATGTCCGGTGGTTTTGGCATGAAGGTTTTGGTCAACACCCGGACGCCCGCGCCCGGTCGTGTCCCCGGGGTTGAGATCGAGTACTGCTCGTTCGATGAACTGCTCCCCCGGGTGGATTATCTTGTCCTGTGCATGCCGCTGACCGAAGAGACGCGCGGGATTGTGTGCGCCGAGTCGATCGCGATGATGAAAAAAGAGGCTTTTTTAATCAACGTGGCGCGCGGTCCGGTGGCGGTGACCGGGGATATGCTCGTCGCCGTGCGTGAGGGGCGCCTTGCTGGTCTGGGCCTCGACGTAACCGATCCCGAGCCCCTGCCCGATGACCACCCGTTGCGGTCGATTCCCAATGTCTTGATCAGTCCCCACCATGCCTCCCGTACGCGGGAAACCGACGCCGCCGCTCTCGGCCGCACAGCCGAAAATATACGCCTCGCTCTCCGAGGCGAGCGCCCGATCAACCTGGTCAACCCCGAGGCGCTCTGAAACTCGCCGAAATAATCCCCACTGCCTCCGTGGTCTATTTCTCAATAGTTAAATAAATTCAACGGTTTTTGGTGAATTCTTCGATTCGGCTGGTCCGTTGCGCGAGCGCAGGGGAAAATACACCCTTCAGGGGCAGAAATTGGGGGTGGTTTTCTGGTATCTTTGTACCAAATATTATAATCGGGAGGGTTTGGGGATGGGCTCTGACGCACATCGGGATTCGACCGCCGCCTTAGCGGCTCAAATTCTCCAGGATATCTACGCCTCCATACAGATCGGTTTTAAGGTCCGCCTTTGGGACGATGCCGAAATTTCCCTGGGCCGCGAGGTACGACCCATCACAGTGGTGATTCCCACTGTCCTGGCATTCAAGCGTCTTTTGATGAACCCGACGGCGGCCGGGTTCGGCGAAGCCTACTGCGACGGTGACATCGACCTCATCGGCGATCTGTTCGAGGTGATGCCGGTGGCGGACGAAATGGAGGCGCTTCAGTTCTCCTACTGGGACAAGATGAAGATAGCCCTTCGTGTGAGGAGGCTTGCGGAATGAGCCGCTGGGAGGCCGTCATCGTCGGGGGAGGTCCCGGAGGGAGCACCGCGGCCTGGCGGCTTGCCGGGGCCGGGCGGCGTGTCCTCGTTCTTGAGGCCCGCGAGTTTCCCCGGGTGAAGCTTTGCGCCGGCTGGGTGACGAAACGTTGCCTCGCAGATCTCGAGATAGACCCGGCGGCCTATCCGCACACGATTCAGGCCATCGACACCGTACTCGTCGGCTACGGCGAAAATCTCAAAGAAAAACTCAAGGAGACCACTTGGTCCGAGCCGGCGAGCTTCGGAATCGTCCGGAAGGAATTCGACCAGTATCTCCTCAAGCGCGCCGAGGCGGCAGGAGCCGAGGTCCGGGAGAGAGTCCGTGTGCGTGCCGTTGAGGTGGGGGTGAATGGCGTCCGCCTCGATATCGGCGGTGAATGGATAGATGCCGAAATGGTGGTTGGCGCGGGAGGGTACACCTGTCCCGTCGCCCGAGCGCTCGGGGGCGTTTCCTCAGAGGAGGTTATTGTCCTGACCCGGGAGAGCGAGACCGAGGTCGGCGCCGGGCGGCTGAGGCGTGCAACCCCCCACTTTGGCCGTCCCGAGCTTTTCGCCGAGCCCGATTTCCGGGGCTACGGCTGGTATTTTACCAAGGGCGATTTTATGAACATCGGCGTCGGGTGCGTCGGCAAGAGGCCGAGTGTCCACGAGCGTCTTGATGTGCTGATGAAAAGGCTCCGCCGGAGCGGCCGCCTCCCCGAGGGTGTGAAGTTG
The DNA here is from genome assembly GCA_029937135.1 of Nitrospinota bacterium. GTDB lineage: Bacteria > UBA8248 > UBA8248 > UBA8248 > UBA8248 > UBA8248. Next base: position 7,941 of record JAPYQX010000069.1, on the reverse strand, counting down.
ACTCCCTTCAAGGGACACGCCTACGCGGTTCACAGGGGAGCGGCGCGTCTCCCCGCCGGCGAGCGGTTCGTCCTCGTGGGCGATGCGGCGGGGCTGGCCCGGGATTTCAGCGGAGAGGGAATCGGCCCCGCGGTGCGGAGCGCGCGAATCGCCGCCGAGGAGATTATCGCCTGGCTCGAGGGCCGCTCGGAACTCATCGCCTATGCCGGCCGCCTCTCGGAGATTTACGGATCGAGCGGTGGGGGCGTGGCGGATCGCATTGCCGATGTCCTGCCGGAGAGCGTGCTCCGCTCGGTGGCGAGGATGATTTGCGGAAACGCGTGGCTCCGAAGGCGGGTGGTCCTCGAGGGAGCCTTCGGGATGGGGTGAGCAGCTAACACAGAATCGAAATCGCGGGAAATAGGAGAAGCGACATGCCCAAGATCCGGACGAAAGCGTTCGACGCCGAGGCGATCTCCCATCACTACGATTTGTCGAATGAATTCTACAAGCTGTTTTTGTGCGAAAACATGCTTTACACATGTGCCTACTACCGCGAGTCAGAAGGGGGTCTCGATCAGGCCCAGCGCGACAAGATGGACCTCGTTTGCCGGAAACTCCGCCTCTCGCCCGGCGAGGAGTATCTCGATATCGGCTGTGGGTGGGGGAGCCTTGCCATCTGGGCGGCCAAACACTACGGCGTGAAGGCGACCGGCGTCACCCTCTCGAGCGAGCAGGCCGAGTGGGGCCAAGCCCTGGTCCGCCGCGAGGGGCTCGGAGACAAGTGCCAGATTTGTCACATGGACTACCGCGATCTCCCCGAGGGGCAGACCTACCAGAAGATTTCGGCCATCGGAATCATCGAGCACATCGGCATCGAAAACTACGCGCTCTATTTCGGCCGGGTCCGCGACCGCCTTCGGGCCGGCGGGTTATTTCTCAACCACGGAATCACCCACGAAAAATACTGGAAGCGATCGAGCCAGACGGATTTTCTCGAAAAACTGGTGTTTCCTAACGGCGAGATGGACAACATTACCGACATCCTGGACGTCATGGAGCGGGAAAGGTGGGAAATCCTCGACGTGGAGAGCCTCCGGCTCCACTACGCCAGGACCTGCCACCAGTGGTACGAGAATTTCGAGAAAAACGCCGGGCAACTAAAGGAAATTGTCGGCGAGCGCACCTACCGGGTCTACCGCCTCTGGCTGGTGTGCTCGGCGGAGTGTTTCTACTCCGGCAGCCTGGGTCTCTATCAGGTGCTCGCGCAAAAACATGAGATAACCCGCGATCACCGCCTACCCTCGACCCGCGAGGACATTTATATCCCCTTCCTCGAGGGCGGCGCTTAGCCGAGTGCCTCCAGAACAATTCGAAGCGTTTCCCGGTGAAAAACAAGACGGTTGTGGCCCGAGTCGGAAATGATGTGGTTCGCGGCTCCCTCCCAGCGGGCGTTCGCGTTCGGGACGACAAGCTGATCGAAGCCGCCCGAGATGGCCGTCGCCTCCACGCCGGGGGGTAGGCCCGCCTCGTCGAGCCGCCGCAGGAACTCCCCGTCCGGGCGTAGCTGGCGGCCCAGGGTGGACGGAGCGAAGCGCCAAAGCTCCGAGCCGCCGTGGGGGGCGCCCAGGGTGATGATTCGCCGGATTTTAACCGGGTCGTTGTGGACGGCGATGAAGCGCCTGAGGATCAACCCACCCGCGCTGTGGCCCACGGCGTCGAATTTCCGGTGTCCCATCTCCCCTATGATCGACTCGAGGTAATCACTCAGCTGGCGGGCGTAGGCCTCGAATGCCAGGCCTGACGGCCGGTAGGTGAACAGGTAAACCTTGCGCCCCGTGGCCCGGAGCTTGCGGGCGAGAGGCGTCATTGAGAGGCCGCGCATCCCGGCCCCGTGCAGGAGGACGACGGGTCTGCCTTCCGGGACGGATGAGGCCGTCGGCCCGATTTTCGGGCCGGATTGTGGGGGTGGACTTGAAGCCGGAAGGGGGTGTTTCCATCGGAAATGGCGGAGGCTGAGTATAAGGTCAATCGCCGAGAGCAAAACGAGGGCGCCAGCCGAGAGAATTTCGGCGGCGATGTGAAGAAGTCCCGAGCGGGGGACCTCGGCGAGGGAGCGCTCGTCCCGGGTACCGCGCTCCACCACCACCCACCGGACGGCGTAGGCGGCCAGGTGGACGAAAATAAAAATAACGGCGGCTGCGAGTGTAATGAAAATCATATGGTTCGTCCCAGCCGGCCGGCCGGCTGAAAGGAAAGAGCGCCTGCCGTCTCAGTCCGGCCGGCGGAAGAGACGCGCCTGAGAGCGAGTGTGCCGCGCGAAGGCGCAGGCGATGAGGCGATCCAGCATCTCCGGGTAGGCGATTCCCGCCTCGCCGATCATTTTGGGGTAGCCGCTGAGCTCGGTAAAGCCGGGAAGGGTGTTGAGCTCATTGATGTATATCTCTCCCCGGCTCTCGCGGTAGAAAAAATCCACCCGCGCGAGCCCCGAGCAGCCCAGCGCCGCGAAGGCGGTCCGGGCCTGGGCCTGCATCCGGCCTATGACCCCATCGTCGAGTTCGGCGGGGATGACGACCTCCGTTTTTCCGGGCGTGTACTTGGCCTCGTAGTCGTACCACCCCTCCCGGGGGAGGATTTCGGCGAGCGGGGCCGCAAGGGGCTCTTCGCCCTCCGGGTCCTCCAGGACGGCGCACTCAAACTCCCGGCCGCGCGCCTCTTCTTCGATGAGCACCTTCAAATCGTAGGAAAATGCATCCTCGACGGCCTCCTCGAGCCCAGACGCCGTCTCGACCCGGTGGATGCCGACGCTGCTTCCGGTCGAGGAGGGTTTTACGAAGAGCGGATACCCGATGTCGGCTTCGGCCTCCTCGAGGAGAGCTTCACGCCCGGTCTTCCAACGCCCGCCCGTGATCGTGATCGAGGGGAGCAGCGGCAGCCCCGCCGCGCGGAGGATGGCCTTGGCCGCCACCTTGTCCATCGAGGCCGCCGAGGATAGGCAGCCCGAGCCGACGAAGGGCGCCCCGGCCAACTCGAGGAGACCCTGGAGGGTTCCGTCCTCGCCGTGGGAGCCGTGGATGATGGGAAAGAAGACGTCCACCCCGGCGGGCTCTCCACCGTCCACAGGAAGAAGGAGGGCGTCTCCGGGCGTGGGCGGAAAAAACACCTCGCGGCCCTCGGAGGGGTCAGAGCCGGGCTTCGGCAGGAGGAGCCATTTTCCCTCGGGGGTGACGAGGATGGGCACCGCATCAAAGCGCTCCGGATTGAGGTGAGACATGATTGCGCGGCCCGAGGCCAGGCTGACTTCGTGCTCGGACGAGCGCCCGCCGAACAGCACACCCACGCGAATTTTGCGGCCTTGAGAATCAGCCATGGAATTTTCTCTCTTTCGGATTTTTCTCTTTCTGAGAAGAGCGGGGCGGTTATTTGATGAGCCGGGAGATGGCCTTGAAGTCCTCGGTCCCGGCTACCCTGAGCAGGTCGAAAACCGCCTGCTCGGTCGTGGTCGGTATCGCTCCGGCCCGCTCGAGGGCGGAGAGTCCGGTCCGCCAGTTGAGCTTGCTCCGCGAGCACAGGGCGTCGGCCACCGCGTGAACGACGAAGCCGCTGGCCATCAGATCGAGCGCCGTCTGGTAGCAACAAACGTGCGTCTCACAGCCCGCGAGAATCACCCGCGAGCGGCCCAGGGTTCTCAGGTGGTTGTTGAACTCCTCCTCGCCGGCGCAGCTGAACGAGATTTTCTCGATGGGTGCGAAGTCAGGGACGGCCCCGGCGATCTCGCCTATGGTTGGCCCGAGCCCCCGAGGGTATTGCTCGGTCGCCAACGTGGGGATGCCGAGCCGCTCTGCGGCCGCGATCAGCACGCCGATGGATGAAATCGTCCGCTCGCGGACGGCCTCGGGCATGGCGGCCATCAGTCTTTCCTGGACATCGACGATGACGAGGACGCTGGTCTCGGGCGTGAGCCTGAAGTCCTGGATTTCAGCCATGGCGTCCCCCCCCGGAGCGGTGTGATTCATCTAGCTGGTAGTATACCGTTTTTCAAGGGTCAAGGATTTCAACGTCTTGATCCGCCCAGAGAGGTGGGATAGCATCCGCACCAATATTTATCGACTTATCGGCCTGTTTATATTCGGCGCTACCATGGGCGCCGCCCCCGAGGGGGCGGAAGAAGAGAAGGAGGAAGGCAAGATGTCCGGCGACGCAAAGGTAGTATTGACGGACTATGTGTGGGATTCGCTCGATGTCGAGGAGGAGGCCCTCAAGGGGCTCGCCAGCCTCGTGGCGCTCCAGACGAAAACCCCCGAGGAGTTCCTGCCCGAGGCGGGCGACTGCGACGCTATTTTGAACACCTACGCCGGGCCCATCACGGCCGAGACGATGGCCCGGATGCCCAAGTGCAAGCTCATCGCCCGCTACGGAATCGGGGTGGACACCATCGACCTCAAGGCGGCGACCGAGGCGGGCATCATCGTAACCAACAACCCGACCTACTGCATCCAGGAGGTGGCCGAGCACGCCATGGCCCTGATGCTGAGTTGTGTCCGCCGGGTGCCCTTCTTCGACCGCCAGGTGAGGGCGGGCGAGTGGAACGTCATGGCCGGGAAACCCATGTTTCGACTCGAGGGGAGTACGCTCGGCCTGCTGGGCTTCGGGAACATTGCCCGCGAGGTGGCCGTCCGCGCGGCGGCGTTCGGGATGAAGATTATCTTCTCGGACCCCTTCGTCGAGGAGGGCCAGTTCGAGACTCCGGGAAGGAAGGTTGAGAATGATGAGCTTTTCGGCGAGTCCGATATCATTTCCGTTCACCCGCCGCTGATTCCCCAGACCCGCGGGATGATCAACGATGGGGTTTTCTCCCGGATGAAAAACACCGCCTATATCGTCAACTGCGCCAGAGGGCCGATTATCGACACCGACGCCCTCGTGCGCGCCCTGGACGCAGGCGAGATCGCCGGCTGCGGTCTCGACACGACCGACCCCGAGCCCCTTCCCGATCCCCATCCCCTCCGGGGCCGGGACAACGTGGTCATCAACCCCCATGCGGCCTGGTATAGCCTTGAGGCCATGAAGGGGCTCCAGGCCGGGGCGCCGAGCGAGGTTCGCCGGTTGCTTTCGGGCGAGTGGCCCGTCAATGTGGTCAACCGGGATGTGAAGGACAATAACCGGGCGGGTCTATAACAGAAGCAATTTCAATATATTTGGGATATTTCCTGAGAAGGAATTCAGAGAATTCTCTGGTGGGAAGCTTAGGGAATCCCTGAGAAGAGGATTTGAAGAGGGTTCAATAAGAAGGCAGGTTGCGGGGGTATATTTTGCTCCGGCCGGCCTCATGGTTCGATGCTTCGAGCGATGCTTCAGGTATTTCTTTGGTCTGTTGATTGTAGGTAGTGTATAATCAATTGTTTGAAGGGTATTATTTCATGTCGGGCGGACCCCGCCAGGCCGCCCGTTTTCCCTGAAGAGGGGAGCCCACATGCCGGCTGCCTCCCTGAACTCTCCCGAGAGTTCTCCCGAGGGCGCTCCCCAAACCAGCCTCCCGGAATCCGTCGCCGCCGCGGAAAATGCCGCCGTGGAACTTGGGGATCTCAGGACCCGGGTGGCGAACCTCTCCCGCCTGATCGACGTTACTGTTCTCGTCTCATCCAGCCTCAACCTTCAGGAAGTGATGAACCGGGTTATGGCGATGGCCAAGGAGATGATGGACGCCGAGGCGGCCTCGATCATGCTCTGGAACGGTGAACTCGAGTGCCTTGAGTTCGAGATGACCGTAGGCGAGGTCGGGGTGGATTCCCTCAAGACAATCCGGATAGAAAAAGGGCAGGGTATCGCCGGTACGGTGGCGGAGTCGGGAGAGCCCATGCTCGTGGCCGATGTCACGAAGGATGATCGATTCGACAGCAAGGCGGACGAGGCCACCGGGTTCGTGACGAAATCCATCCTGGCAGCCCCCTTGATCGTCCACGACGGAATCGTCGGGGTGAGCGAGGTGCTCAACCACAAGGCGGGCCGCCCGTTCACGAACCACGACCTTGAACTCTTCGCCACCTTCTGCCGCCAGGTGGCCGTCGCCGTGGAGAACGCCCGCCTCCATGAAAAGGAGATGAAGCAGAGTCTCCTCGATCAGCAGATGAAAATGGCGGCCGAGATCCAGCGGAGCTTTCTTCCGGCCGAGTTGCCCGATGACGAGGCGAAACGCTTCGAGGTCAGCGCTTTCACCCGCTCGACCCAGGATGTGGGCGGCGATCTCTATGCCTGTGAGGTCCTGCCGGACGGGCGGATAGGCCTTGCCCTGGGGGATGTGTCGGGAAAGGGCGTGCCCGCGGCGCTCTACATGGCCCGGGTGGTGAGCGAGTTCCGGATGATGTGCAGTAAGGGCGATCCCCCCTCGGAGGTGTTGACCGCGTTGAACGCGGCGCTCGCCAGGGGCAAGATGCGGGGCATGTTCGTTACTTTTGTTTACGGCATACTGGACCCGGCGACCGGGGAGCTTGAGTTGGCCAACGCCGGCCAGTTGCCTCCGGTTCTGGCGAGAGCTTCGGGCTCGGCGCAGTGGATGGGATCGGCCAGCGGACCGCCGCTGGGAATGATTCCTACCACGGTCTACCAGCCCGAGAAGATAAAACTCGAGCCCTTCGACACTCTGCTTTACTACTCGGACGGAATCGTCGAGGCCCAGGATACTTCGGGTGAGCAGTACGATCCGCACCTGCTGGCGGACGTCTCGGAAGCCGGTACCGGGGCGCGGCGGGTGCTCTCTCATGTGCTCGAGTCGGTCGAGGCCTTTAGCCGGGGTGCGTCCCAGGCCGACGATATGACGCTGGTTTCAATCTCCTGGGAGGGCGGAGGGTGAAACGGTTCCAGATTGAAATACCTTCGGACCCCGCGTGTCTGAAAATCATCCGCTCCTCGGTGGAGTCGCTCTGCGGGATGGCGGGAATGGACGAGAACGAGAGCTGCAAGATCGTTCTCGCCGTGGACGAGGCCTGCACGAATATCATCTCTCACAGCTACGAGGGCGCGACGGACAAACCGATCATCTGCGAGGGAAAGATCGAGGGGAGCACCCTCTTCATCACCCTGCGTGATGTCGGAAAAAAAGTGGACCCCTCGAAAATTCGCTCCAGGGACCTGGACGATGTCCGCCCCGGCGGCCTCGGGGTTCATTTCATCCAGGAGGTGATGGACCGCATGGAGTTCAAGGATTGCGGCGAAGAGGGAACCTGTCTTTTTCTTGAGAAAATTGTATCCAATTCGGGGGAGCAGGATTAATGGAAATTGAAACCGAGGATTTGGGAAACGGGTCCCTCGTTCGGGTGTCGGGCGAAGTGGATATGTCCAACTCGCCAACCGTTCGTGATAGCCTGATGAATCTGATCGCGGGCAAGACGCCGGCCATCGTGGTGGACCTCGGGAGGGTGATCTACATGGATAGCTCAGGCATCGCCACCCTGGTCGAGGGGCTTCAGGAAACCACTTCGTATGGCGGAAAATTCCGGATCGCGGGGCTGACCGAAAAGGTCAAGCAGGTTTTCGAGCTTGCCCGCCTGACGGATGTCTTCGATATCTATCCGGACGCGGAGCAGGCGAAAGAGGGGCTTTAGGCATTGGCCGGAAAGCAGGAGACCTCCCCCGGGTCCGCCGGGAGCGTAGCGCTGGCGGCGCTCGGACAAACGGTGATGGATGTCGGGGTGACGCTCCGGGATGCCGCGGGGCTCTGCCGCGAGATGGCCTACTGGACTTTCGTCGCTCCCTGGAAGCGGGAGCGCAGCGGGGTCCGGTGGGAGAGCGCCATCGAGCAGGGCGTGCGGGTCGGCTGGGAGGCGATCTTCATCGTCGTCATCATCAACTTTTTCGTGGGCATGATTTCGGCGCTCCAGAGCGCATCGCTCCTCAAGCAGTTTGGACAACTACTCCTCGTCGCGAACGCGGTTGCCCTGTCGATGACGCGGGAGCTCGGGCCCC
>JAPYQX010000443.1 GCA_029937135.1 Nitrospinota bacterium | reverse complement strand
CGCTCTATGAAGATTTGAACCAGTTGCAGGCGGGGGAATTGTTTTTATGGGATAAATCAAAAAAGACGCTTACCCGAAACTGGTACTACAAATACGAATCAAAACCCGTGGCGGAATTCGATGTCGATCAATTGACGGACGAACTGGAGGCGGTGATCAACCGGATAATGCGGCGAATCGTTGAGCATGCGGACGGCGACCCCGTCCTGGTGCCGCTGAGCGGCGGCCTCGACTCCAGGTTGATACTCTCCAAGTTGGTGGAACTCGGCTACGACAATCTCAAGTCATTTTCATACGGTCCGCCGGGAAACTCCGAGGCCCGCGCGGCGAAATTCGTCGCCGATACCCTGGGTGTGCCGTGGGAATTCGTTTCCACCACGCATGCCGCCACCCGGCGTTTTTACGAGACAGAGGCGCGCCGGGAATATTCCGTTTTTGCGGACGGATTGTGCAGCGTCCCGAATATGCAGGATCTTCAGCCTTTGCTTACCCTTCGGGAGGAGGGCCGCCTGCCGGAAAATACGATGCTCGTAAACGGACAGAGCGGGGATTTTATCACCGGCGCTCATATTCCCGCCTCCCTGATGATTAGCGAACCGAGTGCCGGGGATGTCATTTTCGCCGTCATCGATAAGCACTTTTCACTGTGGCGTTCGCTCATGACTCGGGAAAATCTTGCTCTCGTGGAAGGGCGGATTCTTGAGGTCGCCGGCATGAGAGATGAAAAAGAAACAAAGCTGGAGCGCGATCAGGCCACCGCTCTTTACGAGATGTGGGAACATCATGAGCGCCAGTCGAAATTCGTTGTGGACGGCCAGCGGGTCTATGATTTTTTGGGCCACGACTGGCATCTACCCTTGTGGGATTTTGATTTGGTGGAATTTTTCGAGAAAATTCCCACGGAGTTGAAGTTTCAACGGGCCCTCTATCGCCGATTGCTCGATCGCTGGAATTTCAAGGGTCTGTTCGCTGATTTTCATCCGAAAATATGGGGATGGAACTGGCCGGCAATCTGTTTCATCCTCCCGCTTTCCTGGAGTGCGAAGGCGGTGCTGGGCGCCAGGCGCCGGGACGACCTGATTTGTTATGGCCATTATTTCGGGCGGATAGGCAATCACTACGCTCCGGCGGGTTTCGGGAAATTCTTGAAGCACGCCCGTGACATGCGCAATCCGAATTCACTCTATGCCGCCTTTTGGCTGGATGAGCGGGGCGTCATGAAGTTCCCCCTGTGATTCACTGGCGCCGTCCGGGGCCGCCGAAGGTGAGCGGCATATCGTGAAAATTCTCTATGTTTGCAGGTTGTTGAGTGGGCTGGAGAGCAGCATGCTCGAGGCCCGGTGGAGGCCGCAGGGCGCGCCGGCCATTTACAAGATGATGGAAACGCTCGACCGAGGGCCGAGTGAGGTCCGGTTCATTTTGACGAGCAGAAGGGCCGGATCCGAAGACACCTCGGAGTGGAAGGAGAGAGTGGACAAGGAAGTCGGCGTGGAAGGGCTCAGGAACCCGGTTTGTATTCTCGCGGGGGAGAGCTATTTCCCGAAATGGACGGGCCGTTTTCGCGGATACCTATGTGAGCTTCGCCAGCTAATCCGGGTGGCGCGGGAACGTACCCGCTTTAAGCCGGACGTGGCCTACTTTGATCGGGCCAACGTGATTATCGCCGGTGTCATGGCCAGACTTTTCCGGGTTCCCGTCGTATTGCGAATCATGGGCGTCACCCCGAACATGCACGGATTCATCGCGGGCCGCCGCCCGTTCGAGAGGCTGGTCCGGTGGGCCTACCGCTCGCCGTTCGCCTTGGTGGTGTGCACCCTGGACGGAAGCGGCGGGGAGGCGTGGATGAAAAAGATACTTCATCCGTCGGTTCCCCGCCTCCAGATTTTTAACGGCGTTGAAATTTCCGGGCGGCCCTCTCATATGGACTCTCGTCTTGAATCGTTGCCGCGGGACAAGGCGATTGTGCTTTTTCTCGGCCGCCTGGAACCTATCAAGGACTGCGATATTTTCATCGACGCGGCGCTACGGCTTTGGGCCACCCACCGGGATCGGTTGCACGTTCTTGTGGTGGGATACGGAAGCCGGGAAAAAGAATTGCTCGAAAAGATCGAATCAGCCGGCTCCGGGGAAATATTCACG
>JAPYQX010000068.1 GCA_029937135.1 Nitrospinota bacterium | reverse complement strand
GGGTTATACGACGGGAATTACTTACCGCTCGGTTTCCGGGTGGTGGAGTGGGATGCGTGTGTTCGAGTACACGAGGCGGTCCCAGCTCGATTTTCTTCGTACGCTTGTGGAGGGTGGCGTGGAGCCGCTGATTCTGGGGGGGGATTTGAGCACCACACCCTACAGTTTGGACCTTCGCCGTTTCGGTGGTGTTCTACGGAGCGCATTCTCCGAAAGGGGATTGGGTTTCGGTTTCACTTATTCGTTTGGATATTTGGGCGCCCGGATCGATCACATTTTTTCCTCGGCAGGCCTATCGGCGCGTAGCGCCTCGGTCGTCGATGTGGATATTTCGGATCACAAGCCCGTTGAGGCGGTTTTCGAAGTGTTGCCCGCCGCCAAGGGAAAAAAATGACCCCGCGCGGTTGTCTGGCGGCCCTGGCTGTTTTCGCGGCGTTATTCGCCGCTTGTGATGGGAGAGCGGCCACCCGCCTGCCGCACGAAATCAAGGGCGCTGACGGGGCGCCCATGGTGCTTGTCCCCAAGGGGGAGTTCATCATGGGCTCTCCGCTTGGAACCTATATTTTCGGTGATAACGAAGCCCCCCGGCGACGCATTCACCTCAAGGCCTTCTACATCGACAAGTTCGAGGTAACGAACGCCCGCTTCCGGAAGGAGCTCGTGCCGAAGGATGGCTACATGGGCACCTTTATAAACGACGATCAGCCTGTCGTGGGCGTCTCCTGGTTTCAGGCGAGGGAGTATTGCGGCCGGGTGAAAAAACGACTGCCCACCGAGGCCGAATGGGAAAAAGCCGCCCGGGGCACCGACGGGCGCTCCTACCCTTGGGGAAACCAGCCGGCCACCTGCAAGCTGGCCATCATGGGCGGGATTATTCCCTCCTGTAGCCGGGGCTTCGCCACCTGGGAGGTGGGCAGCTGCCCGCTCGGCGTGAGTCCCTACGGCGCGATGGATATGGCGGGCAACGTGATGGAATGGGTGGCGGATTGGTATTCTGGCGGCTACTATGAAAAGGCGCCCCCCAAAAACCCGAAGGGGCCCAAGGCGGGCAAGCTCCGTGTGCTGCGCGGGGGGGCGTGGTTTAACAGCAGGGTGCTCCTGCGCTCCGCGTTTCGGACGGGTTTCTCGCCCGGCGGCTCCAACCACGGCATCGGCTTTCGCTGCGCCAAGACCGCATCGAGTGGATTTGTCGAAGCGCCCGCCCGCCGCGCGAGGATGGCGAGGCGACCCTAAACAGATTCTTCGTCTCTCTCTCGCCATAGCTTGACGAGGATTCGGGTCTTGAAGCTGGCGAATTTCTTATATTTATGAAAGCCGGTGAGCGCCGCCGCCTCCGCCGCGATCAGCGCCACCCACCACCAGGGCGTCCACCGGGCGAGCGCGAACAGCGCGAAAATCCCAGCCGCCGCGATGAAATAGCTCCGGACGAGCCCGGCTTCTTCTCCGGGTTCATATTTCCGGGCGAGGTGGGCGAGAAAACCTTTCTCGCGATCGGTCAGTTTCTGGGACGGTTCTTCCTGGGGGGATTCCACGGCGCTCTCCTTGTCGAGGTTTATGCGAGAGGCTGGAGGCGGAAGTTTTTCCACCTCCTCAGCGTCCCTTCCACTCGGGCCGGCGCTTTTCGAGAAAAGCCCGGATGCCCTCGGCCTTGTCCTCGGTTTCGCAAAGCGCCCCCTGGGCGAATTTTTCCATCGCCAGCCCGGCGGCGAGACTGCCCTCCATGCCGAAGTGAACCATCGCCTTCATGAACCGGGGAACAAAGGGCGCGAAAGCGGCGAGATGATCTGCCATGCGTCTGACCTCGGGGATCAATTCCTCCGGCTCGACCAGCCGGGTGATGAGACCTATCTGGAGCGCGTGCGCGGCGTCGATGGTCTCGCCCATCAGAAGCATTTCCATTCCCCAGCCGCGCCCGACGATGCGCGGCAGACGCTGTGTCGCCCCGCCGCCCGGTATGATGCCCAGCTTTCCCTCGGGAGTGGCGAATTTCGCCGTTGTCGAAGCAACGCGCAAATCGCAGCCCAGGGCTATCTCGAGCCCTCCGCCCATGCAGTAGCCGTTGATCGCGGCGATGGTCGGCTTGGGTGTTTTCTCCAGGCGGTCCGCCACGCCCTGTACGAGCGGTTCGAGCGCTTTTTTGAGGTCGCGCTGCTCAACCTCCTCGAGATCGGACCCCGACGCGAACGCTTTATCGCCCGCCCCCGTAATAGCGATCACGCGAACGGCATCCTCCTCCGCCGCGTCTCCGATGGCGGCGTGAAAATCGTTCAGTGTGGCGAGCGAGATGGCGTTGTGGCGCTCCGCCCGGTTAATGGTGATGAGCGCCAGCGGGCCCTCCACTTCGTAGAGCAGGTTTTCGTATGGCATCATGAAACCTCATCGGTTAATTCGTATCAATGTTTCCCGGGCAGCCTGCCGCCTTCGATTCTAGGCGAAGGCGCCCCGCCTTCAAAGGAGGGATGTGTAAGTGGGTGCCATTTTCCACCGCGAGGTGCTTCGCTGCATACCCAAGAGATACGGCTGTTACCGGTATTTTCTCGAAATCAAAATCGCCGATGGGCCAGGGACCCGGCTGGCGGTGATTCTTAAAAACCCCTCCACGGCCTCGGACAGAAGGAGCGACCCGACCATCGGCAAGGTGGAGGCCTGGGCGCGCCGCCGGGGTTTCGTCTCGGTCTCGGTGGTGAACCTTTTCGCTTGGAGGAGCCCCCACCCCAAGGAGCTGAGCGGCCTTCCCGGCTACAGAATCCGCGGGCCGGGCAATGATCGCCATATCGTAGCTGCCGCGTCGGAGGCTGATCTTCTCGTCGCCGGGTGGGGAAACCCGAACGGCATCGATCCCGGCACCTACGCTCGGCGGATAGAGAAGGTACTCGCGCTGCTTGCGCCTTATCCTCTTTACGCCGTCGGGCCGCTCACCCGGGCGGGTCATCCGCGTCACGCGCTTTTGTGGAACGGGGATGTGGAGGCGGCTCCCTTCGCGCTCACCCGGCGGCCTTTTTTGCCCTCCGTCGCGCGACAAGGAGGTTGAGCGCCTCGACCCCGGCGGAGAAAGCGATGGCGAAGTAGAGATATCCGCGCGGGATATGGAAGTGCATTCCGTCGGCGACGAGGGCGACACCCACGAGCAACAGAAAACTCAGCGCGAGCATTTTGGCCGTCGGGTGGCGTTCGATGAAAGCGCTCACAGGCTTCGAGGCGAGCATCATGATCGCTATCGCGATCATGACCGCCGCGATCATTACCGGCAGATGCTCGGCCATTCCGACCGCCGTGATCACCGAATCGAGCGAGAAAACCGCATCGAGAACAATAATCTGCGCGATGACCGCCCCGAAGCTTTTCGCGCCGCTCGCGCTTTTATCGCCCTCCCCGCCCTCGACGGAATGGTGAATCTCGCGGGTGCCCTTCGCCAGTAGAAATAGCCCACCCGTGAGGAGGAGCACGTCCCGCCAGGAGAGCGCGAAGCCGTAAATCTCGGCGATGGGGGTCTTGAGCCCGACGATCCAGGCGATCCCCATGAGCAGGACGATCCGCATGACGAGGGCCGCGGTGAGGCCGAGCTTGCGCGCCCGCTCGCCCTGTTCCGGCGGCAGGCCCGCCGAAATAATCGAAATGAAAATTACGTTGTCGATGCCCAGAACGATTTCAAGCGCGGTGAGGGCAAGCAGGCTCGCCCAGATCTGGGGATCGAGAATCCATTCCATTATTACGGTCTCCCGGTTGCGCCGGAGGGGTTAGTTCTCTTTCACGATGCGGTTGGTCAAGACGCCGATTCCCTCGATTTCGAGATCGAGGACATCGCCCGGCTGAATCCATTTGTCGAGGTCGGCGCCGCAGCCGGTGCCAACGGTGCCCGAGCCGATGAGCTCGCCGGGGAGGAGTTCCTCCTCCATCGAAAGATGCTCGAGCACGCGGCCCCAGCTGAAATGCATATCACCGGCGTTGCCCCGGCTCCATTCTTCACCGTTGATCCGGGCGGTCATCACGGCGTCGGTGTGATCAAACTCATCTCGCGTCACGACGCAGGGGCCGATGGCGGTGCCGAAATCCTTTCCTTTATGCGGACCGAGCCAGAGGGACATTTCTTTCATCTGGATATCGCGGGCGCTGAAGTCGTTCATCACCGTGAATCCGAATATGTGGTCCAACCCCTCCGCCTCGGGGATATCCTTGCCGCGTTTTCCGATGAGGATGGCGATTTCGAGTTCGTAGTCGAGTTTTTCGGTGTAGTAGGGCCATTTGAGGTCCTCGCCGGGCCCGATGATGGTGAGGCGGTTTCCCTTGTAGGAGCTAGGCATTTCATACCAGAGGGGGTCTACGGTGGTGTTTCGGCGGCGGGCGCCGGCCTGCTTGTGCCCCTCGAAGGTGAGACAGTCCCTGAAGGCCACCGGCCGGGGGACAGGCGCCAGCAGACGGACCTCGGAGAGGCTGTAAGCCAGCTTTTCTCCCCCTGTGCCCCTGGACCCCGGGCCCTGGGCCTCCAGGTAGGACAAGGCGGCCCTTGCGGCCTCCAGAGAAGGCTCCCCGCCCGCCGCGAACTCGCAGATATCCTGCGGAATCCGGAAATCGGCATATTCCCGGTAGCGGGGCTCCTCGCCCCCGGCCTGGAGCAATGCAGCACCGGCATGGGCCAGGTCAACGGCCATTTCCCCGCTCCCGGAGTTCCAGAGCGCCCCTAGCCGCCTGATCTTCCCGGCCGGGGTAGCTATCTCGAACGTAATGAATTTCATCGATTTCCTCCAAAAAGAAGTTGCCGCGAGCCCCTAAAGGAGCCCGGCGGGCAGGTGGCGATATGAGATTAATGGGACCTCAAGCTTACCATTTTGAACGATTGAGCGTCCTTCTCCGGGAGGTTTCGGCCAGCGGAAAGGCGATTATCAAGGGCCAGTTCGGGCTTGACTTCCCAAGGGCCTGCGGTTAGTTTTAGGCGTTTTTTGAGGCAAGGATATCCAGGGGAAGCCCCTGGATGGAATAATCAAACTCTTCGTTTATCAAGTTTCTGCATGGTGTAGAAGGCGCTTCGCGCAATCGGGGCCGGCTGCGGTTCCTTGCTCGGCGAAGGCGGAAGGATTTAAAGAATCTCATGATGGCCGGAAAGACTATCCGGCGGACGATCTGGGCCGCCGTTTTTATGTTCACTGTTTTCCTGATTTCTTTCTCGGTTCCCGAGGTGTCCTGGGCCGCCGTGGCGCATGACTCCGGTGGCGGTTTCAGGGAGTGGCTGGCCGGATACAATTTCGGAAGCGGCGCCCTTGTCATTAACCCGGTTGTCATTGTGATCCAGTGGGCTAATTTCATTATTATCCTGCTTGTCCTGAACAAACTCCTCTACAAACCCCTCTGGCGGGTCATCGACGAGAGAAACGGCAAAATTAATGACGATTTGGCCTCCTCCGAGCGGGACCGAAGCGAGACCCAGGGCTATATCACACAATACGAGGACTCCCTGGCTGAAATTCAGCAGGAAAACGCCGAGGCGATGGTTTCCCTTCAGCAGGAAATAAACGAAGCGGGCCGAAAAATGATTGACGGGGTCCGCGAGAAAACCTCAAAGGAAATCGACGAGGCGCGAGCCTCGATCTCATCACAGGCGAAAACTGCACTTTCCGAGCTCGAAGGGGAAGCCGAGAAATTCGCTGCTCAGATCGCCAATCGCCTTGCCGGGCGTGCGGTTGCCTGAGGATATGCCTATGAATAGAAAATCCATCTTCGTTGCGGGCCTGATGGTGGTTGCCGCCGCTTTTTTCCTTCTTCCCGAGTGGGTTTTTGGCGCGGAAGCGGGAGAGGTTCACCACAAAGAGTTCAGCCTGGTCGAAGAAGGCTTCAAGTTTTTAAATACGCTGATAGTTGTTTTCATTCTTTATAAGGTAGCCGCGAAGCCGGTTGTCAATTTCTTCAAGGACCGCCGCGAAGGAATTCGCCAGGCCCTGGCTGACGCGAAAGCGGCCCAAGCAGAGGCAGAGGCTGAGCTTGAGTTGCAGCGCTCCAAGGTGGCTGATCTCGAATCGGAACTTACCCGGGTCCGCGAGACCGGCGAACGTGAGCGCGCCGCCATTCGCTCCCGGATGGAGGCGGATCAAAAGATCCAGGCCGACCGCCTTCTGGAGCAGACCCGCAGCGCCATCGAACTTGAAACCTCTAAGGCGATGGCGGAGCTTCAGGCCAGCGCCGCCGGGCTGGCTATGGGTTTGGCCGAAGAGATGCTCAAGAAAAACATCGGCCCCGAGGATCAGGATCGGTTTGTATCCGAGTATCTGGTTAAACTCGGCGACGAAACGAGAGGTGATTCGTGATCGGAGGCGAGGCGGCGCGCCGGTACGCCAAGGCGCTGGTTAATATCGCCGAAAAAGGCGGAGTCCTCGACGAGACGGGGGTTGAGCTGGCCGAACTGGCCGAAGCGCTGGAACACCCCGAGTTGAGGAAGGTCCTCATGAATCCGCGCTTTTCCCGGCAGGTCAGAACCGGGATTATCGGGAGTATCGTCGACGCTTCGGGCGCGGGTGAGTTGATTCGGAAATTCGCCCTGCTCGTCACCGAGAAGGATCGCATCGCCGAGTTGCCGGCCATTTCCGAACGCTACCAGGCGCTGGCCGATAAAATGAAGGGCCGGGTGCGCGCCCAGGTCGCCACGGCTTTCGATCTTACGGAATCCGCTCAGGACGAACTTCGCCGGAAGCTCTCCGAGATGAGCGGAAAAGAGGTGCTTCTCGAAGTGGAAAAAGACGAATCGCTCATCGGCGGGCTGGTCTGCCGGATGGGCGGCGTGGTGATGGACGGGAGCATTCAGAATCAGCTTAAAAATTTACGCGAGAGCATGACCATAAACTAACTTTCGTTTTCACTGAACAGCCGAGAGGTCGAGATGCAAATTCGCGCCGAAGAAATTAGTCAGATAATCCAAAAACAAATTGAAGGATTCGATTCGTCGGTCGAACTGGCCGAAACAGGAACGGTCATCTCCGTGGGCGACGGAATCGCCCGTATTTACGGTCTTGAAAAATGCATGGCCGGAGAGTTGATAGAATTTCCGGGCGATCTCTTCGGGATGGCTCTCAATCTCGAGACGGACAACGTCGGCACCGTACTTTTGGGCGATGATCGTCATATCAAAGAGGGCGACGAGGTCCGCCGGACGGGCCGGATCGTTCAGGTGCCCACCGGAAAGGCGTTGGCGGGCCGGGTCGTCAACCCCCTCGGGCAGCCTATCGACGGGAAGGGCCCCATCGATACCGATACGACCGCGAATATCGATATCGTCGCCCCAGGTGTGATTGAACGAAAATCCGTGACCGAACCCCTTCAGACGGGGATTAAGGCAATCGACGGGATGATCCCCATCGGCCGGGGCCAGAGGGAGCTCATCATCGGTGACCGGCAGACCGGAAAAACGGCCATCGCCATCGATACCATGATCAATCAAAAAGATACCGATGTTTATTGCATCTATGTCTGTATCGGACAGAAGCGTTCCACGCTTGCCCAGGTGGTGGCCGCTCTCGAGGAACACGGTGTGATGGACAAATGCATCGTTGTCGCCGCGACGGCCTCGGACCCGGCTCCGCTTCAATTCATCGCGCCTTTTTCGGGTGCCGCGATGGGCGAATATTTCCGCGATAACGGGATGCACGCCCTCATCATCTACGACGATCTTTCCAAGCAGGCGGTGGCTTACCGGCAGCTTTCCTTGATGCTACGCCGCCCGCCGGGCCGTGAGGCCTATCCGGGCGATGTGTTTTATCTCCACTCCCGGCTTCTCGAGCGCGCGGCGAAAATGAACGACGAACTGGGCGGCGGTTCGTTGACTGCGCTTCCGATTATCGAAACCCAGGCAGGCGACGTGTCGGCTTATATTCCGACCAACGTGATTTCAATCACCGACGGGCAGATTTATCTCGAGTCGGGCCTGTTCTACTCCGGCATCCGGCCGGCGGTGAACGTGGGCCTCTCGGTTTCCCGCGTCGGCGGAGCCGCCCAGAACAAGGCGATGAAAAAAGTGGCCGGAACCCTTCGGCTCGATCTGGCGCAATACCGCGAGATGGCGGCTTTCGCCCAGTTCGGTTCCGAACTCGACGCAGCCACCCAGGCCCAGCTCAGCCGCGGCGCCCGGCTGACTGAACTGCTCAAGCAGCCCCAGTACGCGCCGGTTCCCGTGGAAAAACAAATTATGTCGATTTATCTGGGGACCAGAGGTGGCCTTGATAACGTCGAGATTGTGGATGTTCAGAAAGCCGAAGCGGACTTCCAAACCTTCATGGAGACGCGCCACCCGCAGGTGGGGGCCGATCTCGCCGAGAAAAAAGAATTGACCGAGGATATCGTTGCGCGGCTGGACGCCGCGATTGAGGAATTCAAAAAGACGTTTGCAGCCGCCGAGGCGGCTCCGGCGGCAACTTCGTAGCCGCACGCACCGGATAGAGAAAGATGCCTTCAACAAGAGATTATAAAAACCGGATTCGTAGCGTAAAAAACACGCAGCAGATCACCCGGGCGATGAAACTGGTAGCGGCCTCGAAGGTGCGCCGTGCCCAGGAGCGTATCGAGAACTCCCGGCCTTATTGCGAGAAGATGGAAGAGCTTGTGAATTCCCTCTCCCAGCGCGTCGAGGGTGAGCCCCATCCGCTCCTCCGCGACACAATGAAGTCCGACAAGGCGCTTTTGCTCGTGATTTCATCGGACAAGGGTCTTTGCGGAAGCTACAATACCAACATCAATCGCCAGGCGCTTCAGTTAATCCGCAAGCGCGAGGAAGAGGGAAAAGAGACCGAGCTCGTCGTCGTCGGCCGGAAGGCGTGCGCGTTTCTGGACATCCGGGGCTTTTCTTTTAAAGAAGAGTTTCAGGAAGTTTACGGCAAAATCGATTTTGCGCTGGCCCAGACTATTTCTGACATTTTGATGAAATCCTTCCTCGAGGAGGATTTCGATGAGATTCATATCCTAACGACGGAGTTTGTGTCGATCCTGACCCAGAACGCGGTCCTCAGCCGGTTGTTGCCCCTCGCGCCGGCGGCTCCGGACGCCGTCGATCCCGAGGGCGAGCCCGTTTCCGTGGATTATATCTACGAGCCGTCCATGGAAGGGGTGCTTGAGACCATATTGCCTAAACATATCACCGTGCAGGTTTACCGTGCGTTGCTCGACGCCGAAGCGAGCGAATTCGGATCACGGATGACGGCGATGGACAGCGCAACACGAAATGCGGAAGAAATGATTGAATCACTTACTTTGCAAATGAACCGGGCCCGGCAGGCTTCCATCACCAAGGAACTGCTCGAGGTCATCGCCGGAGCGGACGCGCTAACTGGCTAGGGAGCTGATGATGAACGAAGGTGTAATTACGCAGATTATTGGACCCGTTATCGACGTAGAGTTCGAGGTCGGGAAGCTTCCCGAACTGAAAAATGCCCTGGTCGTAAAAAAAGATCCCGCTCAGGTCAAAGAGGGAGATCGCGCCGAGGTGGTGGTCGAGGTGGCGCTTCACCTGGGCGAATCCACCGTGCGCACCGTTTCGATGGAGCCGACCGAGGGGCTGATTCGCGGTCTCACCGTGGCCGACACCGGCGCCCCGATTATGGTTCCGGTCGGAAAAGAGGTCCTCGGGCGCATCCTGAATGTCATCGGCGATCCGGTGGACGG
This sequence comes from Nitrospinota bacterium, assembly GCA_029937135.1. Lineage (GTDB taxonomy): Bacteria > UBA8248 > UBA8248 > UBA8248 > UBA8248 > UBA8248. The sequence goes on along the minus strand of JAPYQX010000068.1, from coordinate 1,743 downwards.
AAAAGGCCCGGTCAATACCGAGCTCCGGAGTCCGATTCACAGGCCGGCCCCGACCCTTGAGGACCAGAGCACTTCGACCGAGATGCTCGAAACGGGTCTCAAGGTCGTGGACTTGCTCGAGCCCTATACGAAGGGCGGAAAGACGGGCCTCTTCGGCGGCGCGGGGGTGGGCAAGACCGTTCTCATCATGGAACTCATCCACAACATCTCCAAGGAGCACTCGGGTACGAGCGTATTCTCCGGTGTCGGAGAGCGGACCCGCGAAGGGAACGATCTCTATGCCGAGATGGAGGAGTCTGGCGTTCTCAGCAGCGTGGCGCTGATATACGGCCAGATGACGGAGCCTCCCGGCGCGCGCCTTCGGGTGGGTTTGACTGGCCTCACAGTCGCCGAGTATTTCCGGGACGTTGAGGGCCAGGATGTGCTTCTCTTTATCGACAATATCTTTCGCTTCACACAGGCGGGCTCGGAGGTTTCCGCTCTCCTGGGCCGCATGCCCAGCGCCGTGGGATACCAGCCGAACCTGGCGACCGAGATGGGCGACCTGCAGGAGCGGATCACTTCCACCAGCAAAGGCTCGATTACTTCCGTTCAGGCCATTTACGTTCCGGCGGACGACCTGACCGATCCGGCTCCGGCCACAGCGTTTGCCCATCTGGACGCAACGACAGTTCTCTCGCGGCAGATCGCCGAGTTGGGCATCTATCCCGCGGTTGACCCTCTCGACTCGACCAGCCGGATTCTCGATCCGCGCATCATCGGCGAGAAACACTATGCCGTCGCCCGAGGGGTGCAGCTCGTTCTTCAGCGCTACAAGGAACTTCAGGACATCATCGCCATTCTGGGCATGGACGAGCTATCCGAGGAAGACAAGCTGGCGGTGACCCGCGCCAGGAAGATTCAGCGCTTCCTGAGTCAGCCTTTCCATGTCGCCGAGCAATTTACCGGCACCCCGGGCGTTTATGTTCCGCTCGAGGAATCGATTGAAGGATTTAAAGAGGTCATCGACGGAAACGTGGACCACCTTCCCGAACAGGCGTTCTACATGGTCGGAAATCTCGAATCCGCTAAAAAGAAAGCCGAAACGTTGGGAGCCACCGTCTAGCCATGGCAAACGGCAAGATCAAACTAGAGGTGGTAACGCCCCTGAAGCGGCTTGTCTCCGTCGAGGTGGATGAAATAGCCGGGCCCGGGTCGTGGGGCGAATTCGGAGTTCTGCCCGAACACACCCCCTATCTTGTGCAACTCGATGTTGGGGCGCTCTCCTACCTTAAGAGCAGCGGCCGCTATTTTGTTTCCGTCAGCGGCGGGTACGCCGAGGTGGGGCCGCACGAGGTGACGATCCTGGCCGAGACCGCGGAACTGGCCGAGGAAATCGACGTTGAACGCGCCAGGGGAGCGCGTGAACGGGCGATTGGCCGCCTTTCCGGAAAAGACACGGACGAGCCTTTCAACTTTGATCGCGCCGAATCCTCACTGAAGCGGGCGATCGGCCGGATCTCGGTCGCCAACCGCAGCGGACTCGAATAAGTTCCTCTTTTCGTTGTCAATAATCTCCGCCTGCCGGGGCGGGGGTCGAAAATTCTCAAAATACCCTTATAGTCCTCCGTTAGTGAATTCCCGATTATATCGTTATCCGCTGGGCGGCGCGCACAAGGAGGCATGGCAATGAAAATTCACTTAAATGTTCTTGCGCTTGTTTTTGTGGCCGCGCTTCCGGGGGAGGCTTATTCCGCCGGCGAC
>JAPYQX010000442.1 GCA_029937135.1 Nitrospinota bacterium | reverse complement strand
CTTGAGAGCCGTCCGGGTTTTCATATCCGCCCGCCCTTCCAGACCCACCGGGCTTGTTGGTCTCACCGGGGCCTGCCCCCTTGGGGGGGGCGGGAGCGACATACCAGCCGTGAAGTTTCACCCCGTCGGCGGCGGTGAAGCGGACCTCCTCGAAGGGGACGCCGTAGCTGGCGGGCGTCACCTCGATTGTCCGGAAGGGGTGGTAGAGAAGAAAATTTTCGAGAAACGAGAGTAGGCTCATTAAAATGACCAGAAAAATTATACAAAAAATGATACGGCGGAATCGGCCGGAGCGATTCAAGTTGTTGTCCTCGTCCGTCGGCGAGCGCCCGATCCGCCGGTTGTATGGGGGAATCGCGCCGGGGGCATCTGCCGGCCCCGGATTCGGAGCGCGCCGTCCCTTTTCGGATGAATTCTACAACGAGTTCCGCCCCGGGCTCCAATGTTGTTGTCAGTCCTCGATGGGCTCCGCTAGTATCTACCCTTCCACCGGGCGGTTACTCCATCGTCGGGTGGCGGGCGCCGCCGCGCGGCAAATCGATTTTTTGACTGGACGTATCGAATACGCGGAAAGGAAGACACCACATGGCCGAAAGCGCCATTGTCGAAATATTCCATGAGTACCATTGACCTTGGGCCTATTTAGCCGCGGCGCGGCTTGATCATGTCATTGGTGAGTTCTCGGGCGAAGTCTCCCTGCGCTGGCGCGCCTTTTCCCTGCAACATATCAACAAACGCAACGCCCCCCGCCATATTGTCGATCAGGAATGGCCCCTCATCGCCGTTCAGGAGCCTCTTTGCCGGTGCAAGGGCTGGCCCCACGAAGATTATCTGCGGACGACGCTTCCGGCCTTCGAGGCTTACGAGAGCGCCTACCGCCAGGACGCCGAGAAGGCAAGAGTGTTCGACTTGGCCCTGCGCCGCGGATTCTTCTGGGAGGGCCGGCGTGTCGATGAGAACCCGGTCATATGCGAGATCGCCAGGGAGTCGGGTCTCGACCCCGCTCCCATCGCCGCCGATCTCGAGTCGCGGAAATACGAGGAGAGCGTCCTGGCCGACTACAAGGAGGCGATGCGCCGCAGGGACGAGGATGGACTTCCGATGACGAGCCCGACGCTTTTTCTCTCCTCGGGCGAGGTGATCTACAACCCTTACGCCTCCGAGAAGAAAATCGTTGACGGGAAGATCACCGAGGTCCACCCGCCTCCCGCCTACGGCGAGGAGGTCTACGAAGGGTTCCGGGGGATATTGAAGCGGGCGCTCGTCTAGTGTTCTTGGGCTGGAATGAGCGTCGAAGAAGGGACCGGATGAGCGGGAAGAAAATAGGAGGCCGGAAGCATGCGGATGATTTTTCCGAGGGCGTCTACGAGGAGGAGAAAGTCCTGACAGGCGGCCTGCACGAGTCCATCAAATACTGAGTAAAGCAGGACGGCGAGGCTTTTGTCCTTGAGTATTTAAGGCTCGATGGCGCCTCGACGGGAATGGAGGCCGAGCGGCTCTCCGCTGCGGACTTCGAGAAACGATTCGATAAAACGCCCGAGGCCGAGCCCGAGGAGGAGAGAACCCCCGAGGAGGTCGCCCAGGAAAAACTCGTCCGCCAGGGCGAGATTCACATGGAACGGGATGAATTCCACAGCGCCGAGTATGAGTTCAAGAACGCGCTGAAACTGGACGAGAACAATGTCAAGGCGAACCTGGGTCTCGGGCAGTCCTACTCGGGCCAGGGCCGCACCGAGGAGGCGCGGGAGGTTTTCTCCAAGCTTGGCGACAACGAGAACCTGTATAAAAAAGAAAACAAGCACACCTTCAACGGGCTGGGCATTTCCCTCCGCAAGGAGGAGTTGTACGACGAGGCCGTTAAAAACTACCACCGCGCCATTAAGCTCGATCCCAAGGACCCGGTCCTTTACTACAACATCTCCCTGGCCTTTTACCATTTGGGCCAGATGGCCGAGGCAAAGAAATTTCTCGCCTCCTCGATCGATCTGGACGAAGGTTTCGAGGACGCCAGAAAACTGTTGGTGATGGTCGAGAAAAAAAACTAGCCGTATCGCCGAGCCGCTTGTATCTTCGATCTGTTCGATTCGCTGGGCCTCTCGGCTTTTCGTTTCATTGGCTGGCGGCGGGTTTCTATAGCCTCATGTCGACCCATGTATCGAGATT
>JAPYQX010000441.1 GCA_029937135.1 Nitrospinota bacterium | reverse complement strand
GTCTCATGCCGAAGCACCCGGCGGCCCGCCTGGCTGACGACGAGGTGGCTCTCGACATCGGGGTAGGCCCGGTGGAGCACCTCGAGAAGACGCGCGCCGTATATCGAGCCCGAGGCGCCGGTGACGCCGACGATAATCTTCACACCATCCCCTTTAAATTATTTGACTTATCCGGCCATTCCCCCGATATAGTACCCCTGCGCCGGCCCGCGCCCAACCCGGCTTCAACCCAACTCTGATAAATCGCGGGGCGAACTGAGGGGCGGTGGACGAGCGGAATGATTCGAAATCGTTGAATGATGAGCCCCAGGAGGTATCGATGCAGCCCCCCAGCCCCGGGACGGGTCCCGAGCCAATTTCCGAGCCGGGCTCCGTGGAGACGCCCTACCGCCAGCTCCACCAGCACGGCCGGCTCGGCGATCTCCTCGTGATACACCTCATCAACACCCTCCTGAGGTGGGCCACCCTGAATATCTACCATTTCTGGGCGAAAACGCGGATTCGGGAATACCTGTGGAGCCATCAGAGCTTCGAGGGCGACAGGTTCGAGTACATCGGGCGCGGGGGAGAGCTTCTCGTCGGCTTCCTCAAGGCCACGCTCGCCCTGATTGGCCTCCTCGCCCTGGCCGCACTTATTTTCACGGGCGCCGCCCCGTCGGTGGACCCCCTCTTCATGAGCCTGGGCGCCGCTGTCTACCTCGCCGGCCATTTTCTCGCCGCCGCCGCGGGCTACAGCGCCCGTGGCTACCTTCTGAGCCGGACCCGGTGGCGGAGCATCCGCTTTGGCCAGACGGGCCTTGCGGCGGGCTTCGCCCTCCGCTCGGTGGGGCTCGGCTTTATCACCCTCATCACCCTGGGGTTGTTCTGGCCCATCCGGCGCCACATCCTCCTCGGCTACAAGGTCAACAACACCTGGTTCGGGACCACCCCCTTCGCCTACGACGGCAACGGGCGCGATCTTTACGCCTGGTTCCTCCTGAGCTACCTCCTCACGATCCCCACCCTCGGGCTCATCTGGTTCTGGTACATGGCGCGCGACGCGGCCTACGTCGCCTCCCGCACCCGGAACGAGGGGCTTCGCTTCGAAGTGGGCTACACCGGCGCCCAGCTTCTCGGCCTCCGCCTCGGCAATCTACTGATCACCCTTCTCACCTTCGGCATGGGCTATCCCTGGGCGCTTCTGCGGAACTTCAGGTTCCTCTTCGGCCACCTTCGCCTCAGGGGCGAGCTCGACTACGAGCGCATCCTCCAGAATCAGGAGGAGGCCGCCCGGAGCGGCGAGGGCCTCGCCGAAATTTTCGGCATGAGCGGCGGCTTCCTCGGTCTGGGCCGGGTCTAGCCGTGTACCCGGCTTCCTTCACCGACGGAAAATCGGCGGCGCGCCGCCCGGTCACCGTTCAGGTCACGATGGGCCGGCTCATCATTATCAACGCGGGCGAAACGAGCGGCGCGGGAGGCGAAGCCCTCAGAGGGGGGAACAAGAAAGCCGCAACCCTTGACGAGTGGCCCCTCGATGAAATCCACCTCGCCGACGAAATCCACGGGGAGGACCAGCCCGTCCGCCTCGCCCGCCGCGCCCGGGGGAAGGCTCGCCTCGGCGAGGCCCGCCTCACTTTCGATAGCCAGGACATCCTCCAGGCGCTGGGAGATGTTTCGGACGCCCGGCGAAAATGGCCGTGGGGAAAAAGAATCGCCGTCTACGCCGGGGCCGCCGCAGCCGCCCTGGCCATCATCGTCGGGGCGGCCGCTCTCATCCTTCCCTGGGCCGCCGACCGGCTTTCGCTCCTTGTGCCCGCCGGACTCGAGGACGCCGCCGGCGCGGGGATCATGACCGCCTTCGCGGCGCGGTATCCCGAGTGCCGGAACCCCCGGGGCGAGGCGGCCCTCGCCTCCCTCGTGCGCCGCCTGACCGCCGGGCACCCGGCCAGTTCCAGCACGACCGCCGGCAACACGGCCAGTGGCCGTACATTTAGAAACCCGGTGCGGGTGAGGGTCTTCCGCTCGAAAATCCCCAACGCCTTCACCGCCCCCGGCGGGCACATCGGCATCCTCGACGGTCTTTTCCGCTTCGCCAGAACGCCCGGCGAGCTGGCGGGGGTGCTGGCGCACGAGATGGGCCACGCCGCCCTGCGCCACCCCTCGAAATCTATCCTCAGACAGGCCGGGCT
>JAPYQX010000067.1 GCA_029937135.1 Nitrospinota bacterium | reverse complement strand
GTGGACCGGGATTCATCGATTGACGCGACGACCCTCAAAGGATCGAACCACTCCGTCTGATCTGAAAAATATTCCTCCCCATCTTCCGCTTCTCCTGAGACCATAGGTTCCTGGCCCGCCTCGGCCCGGAGCCGGTTGACGAGGCTTTCGACTGAAATGCGCCCGACGGCGGCGGCCTGACGCAGCGTAGCCACCTTCCCGACGCTTTTTCTCAAGAAGGGATTTTTCAGCTTTTTGAACGGCGGGGCCATCTCTATGAGGACATCCTCGAGCTCGGGGTAGCGCTCAAGCAACTCACCCACCCTGGAGGATGGTTCAATGGGAAACGCTTGGGCCATTACTGGAACTCCGATGAAAGAACGGGAAGGATAAATCTTTCTCTCTTGAAATTAGCACATTTCAAACTCGCTAAAAACAAAAAACCCCGCGCCCAATGGATGAGCGCGGGGGGGGGGTGTTAGTGCCCAAGGGGGGGGTACGCTTCACTTATGAGATGAGGGCTGAATGGCCGGTTAACGCCGATGCCTGTCATTCCGAGCCCATTAAGCTACGTCCGGTGGGCAGGATGAAAAGAGGCTTGTTATTCCGAGCCCTTCGGCTGCGCTCAGGACAGGCTCCGCGAGGTGGCTCTGAGCGAAAAGCCTGCTTGAGAAAAGAGAATTGCGCCCGGCCAGAAGATTTTTCGCTGGCGCTCAGAATGACACCTTACCCAGTGCCTATCCCTTGGGCGCTTCCTTGACGACCATGAAGGTGCCCGAGGCGAAGGCGACGTGGCGGCCCGAGTCGTGGTCGATGCGGACCTCCCAGACCGAGGTGCGGCGCCCGATGTGAAGCGGTTTGGCCTCGCTGAGGAGGACGCCCTCGCGCAGCCCGGCGAGGAAGTTGATCTTGAGCTCGACGGTGACGATATCGGTGCCGGGAGGGTAGGAGACGTGGGCGGCGACGCCGGCGGTCACGTCGGCGAGGGTGGCGACGGCGCCCCCGTGGACAACGCCGGTGGGCTGGAGGATTTCCTCGCGGATGGGCAGGCGCAATCGGGCGAAGCCGGGCCCGGCATCGACAAGCTCGATTCCGACGTGGCCGTTGAAAAGGGTTCCGAGACGGGTGGCGAACTGCTCGCGGATGAGAGCGGGGGTCCACTCACGCGGCGCGGGGGCGTCCGCCATTAGCCGAAAATCTGAATCGGGATGCGGCCCCACAAGGCGGGGTCTTCGGCGATGATGTCGCCCGATTGGTCTTCGTAATTGAAGTAGAGAATTTCGGTCTCGGTTTTCGAGCCTTTTTTGTCCAAGCGGCGGACGGTAATCGTCGGAACGTGGGTATTGAGCTCGAAGTTTTTCGAGTGACTGATGCTGACGCTGGCTCCGCGTGTGGCGGCGCACTTTTCGAGCTGCTCGCGGGTGGTCTTCACGCGGCCATCGGGCAGGATCTCGGCCCCGCAGTTTTCGGTCAGTTCGGTTAAAAAGCTGGTCTGCTCGAGCATTTCAAATCTCCTGCGTTGGGAACGATGAAAAACAATGGATGAAATAAATCTCAAACAACCCCGTCAAACCGGAGGGCTCCGCGCATCATTAAAACCTGTCAAACTGGGGGCGTCCGCCGCTTGAGGATCGCGAAATCCCGTTAAACCAACATGCTTCACCAGGAGTGCCCGCACCGCCGGGCATCGCGAAATTCCGTCAAACCGGGAGTACCCGCACCGCCGGGCATCATTAAAACCCGTGAACCGGGGGCGTCCGCCGCTTGAGGATCGCGAAAACCGGTCAAACCGGAGATGCGGGGACTTTCATGCTTTTTATCCGGCAATACGCCTATTATCCCGGGTTATCCCTACTCCTCCTGGGGGCCGCCTTGGAGGCCGCCAACCCGGGAAATACCACCCACAGGGGGTTAGCAACCCAGAGGGTTACCACTCCCAGTAGACGGTGTAGGTCCTGCCCGTCACGGGGCTCTCCTCGGTCCAGGCCAGCGAGACCTGGTTCTCGCCCGGAACCTTTTGAGGCACCAGCCGCCGTTTGTCAAAGCTCTGCGAGGCGCCTTCCGAGATCTCCCGGCGCGTGCCGAGAATCATCCGATCAGCGGGGAGGATGACCTCGAGGGTGAACTTTCCGGTGGGGTACTCCATCACCATGCTGACCCATTCGTTGTGGGTGTTGAAGGAATCGATCAACTCGATCTTGTGCCGAAGCTCGAATAGCTCACCGCTCAAAACCGGCCGGGGTAGAGAGAAAATGGCCGAAAAGTCAGCCCCGGCGCCCCTGTTGATGCTGAATTCGAGCGGGGTCCAACCGGCATCGCTCGCCTTGCCCTCGCCGATGAGACGGTAGGCGTATTCCACCTCCCGGTTGCCTGTCCCGGTGTGGTAGCGGGTCCTGAGCTCGGGAAGATCGCGAAGGGCCAGGCAACGGCGGGTGCTGATCATTTCGGCTTTATGACCCTTGGAATCGTGAATCGTATAACGTCGAAAATGCTCTAAAATCCGGTAGTCGTAGGAAACGCCCTGACTGGCGTCATCGGCCTCCTTCAATGTTTCAAGCTGATTGAACCGATTTTCAAGGCTCTCCATGCGTTCGCCGAGAGTCTTTTGCTGGCGGAGGATTTCGCCCAGGCTCTCTTTGATCTCGCCCAGAAAATTATCCAACTCTCCAGGTGATTCCGTCATACAACCTTCCCCGCGGAAAGAAAAATTCATCCGAATATTGAAAATCCGTCGCTACTGGAACCCACTTACACCACGAGATCGAGCGATTTGCAACCTTGTCCCGAATTCAAGAAGATCACCCCCAGGAAACCAGCCGATCCCGACCGGCAGTATGGAAGGCGCAAGGGAGTGGAATCGCCGGCCTATTCAGGCTAATCTCAAAACACTTGCTCAATAAATCTGCTTCGGTCCTTCCGGCCGGGGGGGGGCGAAAGGGACCCGCATGGTGAATATTGAACGCGTCGAGGCAATTCCGGTATCCATTCCGCTCAACCATCCTTACAAAGACGCCAACCGGATTGAGACCCACTCCCGCGATGTCGTGGTGAAAATTACGGCCTCGGGAGGGGCGGTGGGTTGGGGCGGCGGCTCTCCCCGTTCCTTTCCGACGGGTGAGACCCAGGCCTCGGCATTCAAGGTATTGGGCGACTACCTTCTCCCTCTCCTCAAGGGAAAAGACCCGTTTGAAATTGAATCCATCCACCTTGAGATGGAAGCGGCCATTCCGTTTCATTATGCTCCGAAATCGGCCATCGATTGTGCGCTCTATGATTTACAAGGGCGGATTCTCGATCAACCCGTTTATAATCTCCTCGGCGGAAAAATTCGCGACGAAATGCCCTCTTTCGATATTCTCCCCCTGGAATCTCCCGAGAAAACCGCCGAAATCGCCGCCGCGGCGCAAGCCGAAGGTACGAAAGCTTTTAAGGTGAAAATGAACCGGGATGTGAAAACGAGCGTGGCCCGCGTTCGCGCGGTTCGCGGCGCAGTCGGCGGAGAGACCATGCTCGTCGTGGACGCCAACTGTTCGTGGACCCCGAAACTGGCGATCTCGGTTTGCGCCATGATTGAAGAATACGATGTCACCATGGTCGAGCAACCCGTTCCGGGACACGATCTGGAGGGGATGGAGTTCATCACGCGAAACACCTGCGTCCGAATCGGAGCGGACGAGTCCATGCGCCCCGACTACATGGCGGAGCTCATGCGCCGCCGCGCCGCCGATGTCGTCAACATCAAGGTGAACAGGGAGGGCGGCCTCCTCCCCTGCAAAAAAGCTGCGGCCCTGGCCGAGGCGAACGGCATCGAAGGCCTATGCGGCAGCGTTATCCAGGGGGCCTTGATCGACGCGGCGGCGGCGCACCTTTTCGCCTCCACACCAGTAATCGTTTACAATGAGTCGGGAAAAGCGCCGGCCTGGCACGACGTGGATATCGTCACAGGGTTTCGGGTCGAAAACGGAATGGTGAAAGTCCCCGAAGGCCCTGGACTCGGGGTGGAAATAGATGAAAAAGCCCTGCGCCGGTTCACCTCGAGCGATTAAACCGGACCATTCACTCGAAAGACCCCCCCCGGTCCGGTCCCGGAGCATTTGGTCAATTTACCGCCTTCATTTCGTCAATAACCCGCCAACATTGCAACGTTTTTCCTCTCTGATTCACACCAAACCTGCCATTCTTGAACTTCCGGAAACCAACCCACTACCATTCAGCACATATCGAATAATCAGACCCCAGAAAAACCAGCATCACTCTGGCAATTTTCCCCACTATGTGAGCCTCATCACATTCCAGCCAAGGCGATACATCGACCAGGCATACATTTCGCAATTCTTTAAGGCAAGGCTGGCTGACAATTGAAATAATGGCAGCAAATCCATTTCCTGGAGGAGTGGTTAATGGAAAATTGAGTTGCGTTTCTGGCAATCGGGATTTTCATCTACGGAAGCTGTGTGATGGGCCGTATGAGTAAACCGACTTCAGACCTCCCTATCGAGGAGAGCCTAGCAGACTAACTCCGCGTTCCGGCGCGGTCAGCGATTTTAACGTCATCGGCGAGTTGGCCGCAGGCAGCACGAATATCGAGACCTTTGCTCTGGCGGACAAAAGCGTCAAGTCCGCTTTGAGTCAGAATCCGGCGGAATTCATCGACCCGGGAATCCGCCGGTCTCTCGAAAGAGACGCCGGGAAACGGATTCCAGGGTAAGAGATTCACCTTGCAACGGATTCCCCGGAGGAGTCCCACCAACTTCCTGGCATCCTCGGAGGAATCGTTCACACCGCTGAGCAGGACATATTCGAACGTAATTCTTTGCCTTTCGGAGAGTGGAAGATTGCGACAGGTCTTCAAAATTTCGCTTAATGGCCATTTCCGGTTTGGAGGTACGATCTTTCCGCGAGTGGCGTCATCCGCGGCATGGAGCGAAACAGCCACGCCAACGCCTGGCACTTCTCGGACGAATTCCTCAAGCTTCGGAGCAATCCCCACGGTTGAGAGCGTCAGGCGCCTAGGCGACATGCCGACTCCCTTTGGGTGCGTCAGCAGGCGAACGGCGGCCACCGAAGCCTCCAGATTATCCAATGGCTCCCCCATACCCATGAAAACCACATTATGGTAGCGCTCGCCCTCCGGGAGGAGCCTTCGGGCGGCAAGGAACTGCTCGACAATCTCTCCGGCCGAGAGTTGGCGGACAAACCCCATCTTCGCCGTCAGGCAAAAAGCGCACCCCATGGCGCATCCCACCTGGGTCGAGATACAAAGGGACCAGCGCGTCTTGCCATCGGGAAGCGGCATGGGGACCCGAACACTTTCAATACAATTGCCGTCTCCGAGCCGCCAGAGAAACTTTTCGGTGCCATCGGCTCCTTTTTCGATTTTCTCGGGCTCCAGCCAGCCAATCCGGGCCCGCCGCGCCAACTCCTCCCGAAAAGCCCTTGGCAAATCACTCATTCGGGCAAGATCTGTTTCGCCTTTCGCATAAATCCACGAAAATATCTGGCGTCCACGATAGGCTGGCTCACCCGCTTCCAGGCAAAACCCGATTATCTCCTCCTCACTCATACCCTTGAGATCGGTCATTTCCCGATCCGGAGAATTGCCCCTCCAGTCGGGAGTATTTTTCGTGGACACCATCAATTCCATCTTTCTTTTCCGAGTGTTATGGTTCGGCCCGTTTATATACAGGATGGAGCATAACACGGCGAACAGCGGCCTTTTCCCGCCGCTCGCCGGTTTTGGGAGAGAAAATGACGATACGCGCTGTCTTATTCGATCATGATGGAACTCTGGTGGATAGCTATGAGGGAATCGCTCTGTGCATGGAACTTACCTGCCGGGATATCGGTCAGCCCGAAATGAGCGACGAGGAAGTTCGCGCCTCAATCGGCCCCAGCCTCGAGGATCGATTCACACAGCTTTGGGGAGCGGAGGTTTCCAAACGGGCGGCCGAAATTTACCGGTCCCACTACGAAACCCATTTCCTCTCCGGAACCCATATTCTTCCGGGAGTGAAGGAGACGCTCGATGCAATCGCCGAAAAAGGGGTCCCCATGGCCTGCGTCACCAATAAAACCTGGGGCTATTGTGTTCGCCAACTGGAGCATTTTGGCCTTATGGAGAAGATGACCGTGGTCATTGGAGCCAAACAGGGATTTCCCCCAAAACCCGATCCGGCCATGCTCAATGCAGCGCTTGAAAAGCTGGGTATCGATCCCGAAGCGGCAATAATGGTCGGCGACACCCCAATCGATATCAATGCCGCCCGGGCAGCGGGGGTCCGCTCCTGCGCTGTCGCCGGAGATTTCGCTACTCGCGAGGAAATTAACCAGGCCCGTCCGGATATTTATATCGAACGAATATCGAAAGTCATTGATTTCCTTTGAATTAGTCCAATTAATTCAAATGATGAAATACTTGCAATTTATCCAAGTATTGGCCATCATATCCGCGAAAGGATCCGGGATGGAGGAGGGTCCAAATCAATCAATTTTTGGCTGGGAAGCCCTATATTCCATTCATTCGTAGCGGCTCGATTCCCATCCAATTAGTGACCATTTCATTTTGAGTCCACAGTTTTTCGCCCGTGGACAGAGCAAGCCCTTCAATAACCGCCTATAGAAGACGGGACTAGAATTCATGCTAACCATAATTCTTGCATGTGGATTTCTGTATACCGTTTTGCTCGGAATCGAGATTACCTCGCCTTATCTAGGGGGTATGAGGCGTCCCTGGACTCACCTCAGGCTTCTGGTGGGTACCACCGGGGTGATTGTCCTTACCATATCCGCGGCAAATTGGGCCGGTTTAATTCCGGCATCGCTGGTGAGGGCTCCTCGGGCGATAAGTGCGCAATTGCCCGCCACCACATCCGTCAAATCCGGTTGGTTCGCCTCCTCGAGGCTGGATATCCCTCGCAGGGCCAAGAATGGCCTTAATGCTGAAAACAACGCTTCGCCCGGCGGACAAGATCCGGACATTTACAGGTATATCCATTATTATTCAGCGCTTTACGAGGTTGATCCCCTTCTCGTCAAGGCTGTTATCCGGCTGGAAAGCGCCTTTGATCCCTATGCCGCTTCGGACAAAGGCGCCATGGGCCTCATGCAAATCAACCGAATCACAGCCAAGCACCTCGGGATGAGCAATCCCTTTGACATCCGCGAGAATATCGAAGGCGGGACCCGGTATCTCAAGACTCTCCTCAAAAAGCACTACTGGGACCTTCACCTCGCCCTTGCTTCCTATAATGCGGGTCCAACGGCGGTGAGCCGCTACAATGGAATCCCTCCCTTCCGCGAAACCCGGCGCTATATCTGGAAGGTCCTCAGCGAGTACCGGAAGCTAAAGCGCCTCGACAAGGTGTTCCGGGAAAGCCAGTTCCAGGCCTCTCGCCCGGACCGGCCCGCCACCTCCCGGCGCCCTCAAGCGCTCAAATCCCGGACAGGATCGAAACAGGCTGCCGGTTAGATTCTCCACCATCCCGGCCAATTTCTCCGGTTCAATCTGGCGGAGCCGCGCGGCTCCTCTCACCGGAAGAGCGTTCAGGCATATAAAAGCCTTTAATTTAGACATTTATTTCTATCGGTAAAATCAAACCCCAACCTTCTTGCCTCATCGGGGTTGCCCCCTCAAGGTGGGACAAACTTCAACCGATAGGGAAGACAACGGATATGCCCCGAAACTCCCGGACTCCCTCGATTCTCAGACAAAGGATTCTCCGCCTCGCGGATGGTCTGCGCGAGCGTTTTGGCATACCCGGCTGCCCGCGCCGGGTGAGTATCCTCGACGCCCTCGTACAGACCCTGCTTTCCCAGGGAACGACCGACCATAACCGGGACCTCGCCTTCAATGAGCTGAAAAAACGATTTCCGAGCTGGGAAGCCGCCGCCGACGCGACCCAAAGTGCCCTGGCCAGCGCGGTGAGATCGGCGGGGCTCGGAAACCAAAAGGCCCCGCGAATCCGCTCTTTTCTTCACTGGCTCTGCGATGAGCACGGAGAACTCTCGCTTGAGTTTTTAAGCGAAAAAAACGATACACAGGCCGTTGATCTTCTGACGCAACACAAGGGAATAGGGATAAAAACCGCCTACGTGACTCTCATGTGGGCTTCGGGCAGGGATCTTTTCGCTGTCGATGTTCACATTCACCGGATTGCCGGGCGGCTTGGCTTGATAGGCGCGAAAACAAACCCCGAGAAGGCGCATGGCGAACTTGGACCTTTCGTGCCCAAGGGCAGGGCCTTCGAGCTTCATGTGAATATGCTCGCTTTCGGCCGAACCATCTGCAAGGCGAGGAGCCCCTTGTGCGGCGAATGCGATTTCCGCCGGATGTGTCACTACCACAGGGGGATAATCCCGGATAACCTGCGCATTACCCGCCCCGGAAGCGCCCGGGGCAAGCGGCGTAGGGCACCCAAAAATTGAATGAACTAATATATGCCGTCGGCCCGGGCGAGTTCCTGGCCATCTGCTCCGCGTTTACTTTTTCCATATCCCAGATACTCATCCGTCTGGGGTTGCGAACCGCCACCCCGCTCGCCGCGGCGTTCATCATCAACGGAGTGGTGAGCCTCTGCGGTTTAATTGTCTCTATCGCCAAGGGAACTCTTTTCAGCTCCTCCCTGACGCCTCTTTTGTGGTTCGCCGCGGTGGGTCTGGTCGGCCCCGGCATCGGCCGCATCTCATACCTCATCGGCATTACCCGCATGGGGCTCAGCCGTTCCGTCACCATTACATCGGGCACCCCGCTGTGGAGCACCCTGATCGCCGTTATCGTCTTGGGGGAGTCGCCGAGCGGATGGGTCGTGGTGGGAACCCTGGGAATCGTTTTTGGGGTGTCGATACTCAGTTTCAGGGAGGATGAATCCCAGACCTTCAAATCCAGGTTTCAGGGGGCGCTGATATTTCCACTCATCGCGTCAGTTGCCTACGCTCTCCCTCCCCTTTTCTCAAAATTCGCCTATGTCTATCAGAGAGCGCCGGAGGTCGGCATCGGCGTCGCCTTCCTGGTGGCCAATGTCTTTCTTTTTGTTTGCAGGCCTCTTATCCCCGGCCGGGGCGAGGTGACCGTTAACCGCGCCGGATTCTTCTGGATACTCGCCGCCGGGCTCTTCAGCACCGGAAGCTCGTTTTTGCTGTGGACGGCGATCATGGTGGGCGATATCTCGACGACGATGCCCCTGAGCCGGACCGCCCCCGTCCTCATTCTCATCCTCAGTTATTTTTTCCTCGGAAAACTGGAGCCGATCACCCGGCGCATGGTGTTCGGATCGAGCATGGTCGTCATCGGCGGGGTGCTGATCACCGCTCTGCGTTAGCTCTCGGTTAGAGGGGGGGAGAAAACCTGTTTCCCTATTGATGTAATTCTGAGTACCGGGTTCACTCAATTCGGCACGGGTTTTTTTGTTTTGCGTGTCATTCTGAGCGTTAGCGAAGAATCTTCGGGCCGGGCGCAATTCTCTTTTCTCAAGCAGATTCTTCACTTCGTTCAGAATGACAAAACTTCGTAGCCTGAGCGCAGACGAAAGGCGCGCGATGAGCGGGCGAAAGCCCCCTCTCGGGACAAACGTCCTCTCCGCGAGCGCCCGGCGCTCGCCTCCACGCTGCATCTCGGGTTCCTGCACCTTTTCCCTCCGGGAGCGGGCTGGGGTGAGGGTGGTTTTTGTTTGGCCTGTCATTCTGAGCGCCAGCGAAGTATCTTCTGGCTGGGCGCAATCCTCTTTTCCTCTCAAGTAGAATCTTCATGGAGCCTGCTCTCCACTTACCGACTTCTGGGTTTTAACTACGCAGTCCCCCCTTCCGCCATTTCAGATCCTCAACCCCCGCCCGGCGTCGAAAGATGCGGCGGATTGTGGTATCCACGGGCCCTCGGAGGTGTTGCCGCCCTCCCGCCTGAATACTTAACTGAATAGATATCAAATACTTACGCTGGCCGCCTCGCCCCGTCTTCAATCAGGGGCGCTTGTTCGCCGCCGCGGCCCCATCACCTGGAGACTCCCCATGAGCAACAGTTTCGGCGCCCGCTCCGAGCTTAACGTCGGCGGGCGGACTTATGAGATTTACCGCCTCGACGCCCTGAAGGACAAGGGCGATATCGCGCATCTTCCCTACTGTCTGAAAATTCTTCTCGAGAATCTCCTTCGGAACGAGGACGGCGAGTCCGTCACCGCCGGGGACATCGAGGCCCTCGCCGGCTGGGACGCCAAGGGCGGCGGCGCCGCCGCCGAGATCGGCTTCATGCCGACCCGGGTGCTGTTGCAGGATTTCACGGGCGTCCCCGGCGTCGTCGATCTCGCCGTGATGCGCGACGCCATGAAGGATTTGGGGGGCGATCCCTCCCTCATCAATCCGCTCCAGCCCGTTGACCTCGTGATCGACCACTCCGTGCAGATTGATAACTTCGGCACGGCCGAGGCGCTTGAGCAAAATACCGAGCTCGAATTCGAGCGGAACACCGAGCGGTATTCATTCCTCAGATGGGCGCAGCAGGCTTTCGACAATTTCAGAGTCATCCCCCCCTCGACGGGAATCATCCATCAGGTGAATCTCGAATTCCTGGCCCACGTTGTCGGCGAGGACGAAAAAGACGGCGTGCGCCGCGCGTTCCCGGACACCCTGGTCGGCACCGACTCGCACACCACGATGATCAACGGCCTGGGTGTCCTGGGCTGGGGCGTGGGCGGGATCGAGGCCGAGGCCGCCATGCTGGGCCAGTCGTATTCAATGCTCATTCCCGAAGTGATTGGCTTTAAGCTCTCGGGGCAGCTTCCCGAGGGGGCGACGGCGACCGACCTGGTGCTCGTGGTGGTTCAGATGCTCCGGGCGAAGGGGGTTGTCAGCAAGTTCGTCGAATTCTACGGGCCCGGTCTCGCGAATCTTCCACTCGCGGACCGCGCCACCTTGTCGAACATGGCGCCCGAGTACGGGGCCACCTGCGGCATCTTCCCGATCGACAAGGAAACGCTGAAATACCTCGAGCTCTCAAGCCGCCCGCCCGAGAAGATTGCGCTCGTCGAGGCCTACGCGCGGGCGCAGGGGATGTTCCACGACGAGAACACCCCCGAGGCGATCTACACCGATACGCTTGAGTTCGATATGGGCGATGTCGAGCCCTGCATCTCGGGCCCCAAGCGCCCGCAGGATCGGATCGTTCTCAAGGAGGCGAACACCGTCTACGAGAGCGAACTCGATAAAATGCTTCTTCAGCTCATGGGCGAGCCTGACCATGAGGCCCGCCGGATGGGCATGGAGGGCGGCCCCGCCGTTGCCGATGTGCCGGCTTCGTCCGTCCGGGTGAAGGCCGGCGGCGAGAGCTACGACCTGCGGCACGGCTCCGTCGTCATCGCCTCGATCACCAGCTGCACGAACACCTCGAACCCCTCGGTCATGCTCGGGGCGGGGCTGGTCGCCAAAAAGGCGGTCGAGCGGGGCCTCAAGGTCAAGCCCTGGGTCAAGACGAGTCTCGCCCCCGGCTCGAAGGTGGTGACCGAGTATTTTAAAAAAGCTGGGCTCGACGGCTATCTCGACCAGCTCGGCTTCAACACCGTGGGCTACGGC
>JAPYQX010000066.1:3193-11536 GCA_029937135.1 Nitrospinota bacterium | reverse complement strand
CGGCGGCTTTGCCGTGGGCCTGGAGAGTGTTGGCCCGCCCATCCTCGTGCTCGCTCTGGTCACGCTCTTCTCGAATGATATGGCGGGGCTCTACGGTATTTCAGTGGCGGCCATCGGCATGCTCGCCACCATCGGCATCACGATGTCGGTGGACGCCTACGGGCCGATCGCCGACAATGCTGGCGGCATCTCGGAAATGGCGAAGCTTGGGCCCGAGACGCGGGAAATTACCGATAGCCTCGATTCTCTTGGGAATACGACGGCGGCCATCGGCAAGGGGTTCGCCATCGGCTCGGCGGCCCTGACGGCCCTGGCTTTTTTCGCGGCCTACTCCAAGGCCGCCAACCTTGAACAAATCGATTTGACCAATGCGCGGGTTGTTGCCGGGTTGCTGATTGGTGGCGCGATTCCGTTTGTGATCGCTTCGATGACGATGAGTGCGGTCGGCAGGGCGGCGCTCATCATGATTCAGGAAATCCGACGCCAGTTCCGCGAAAACCCCGGCATCATGAAGGGGACGGCGGAGCCCGACAGCGCGAAGTGCATCGATATCAGCACGCAGGCGGCCCTCAAGGAAATGATACTTCCCAGCGTGACGGCGGTGGTGGCGCCCATCCTGGTCGGATTCCTGATGGGCAAGGAAGCGCTCGGCGGCATGTTGGCGGGTTCGCTCCTTTCGGGCGTGCTTCTGGCCCTCCTGATGGCCAACGCCGGCGGCGCCTGGGATAATGCCAAGAAAGAGATCGAAGACGGAAAACTCGGCGGCAAGGGCTCGGAGGCTCATAAGGCCTCCGTCGTCGGCGATACGGTGGGCGACCCGATGAAGGACACTTCGGGACCCTCGATGAACATTCTCATCAAGCTGATGTCCATCGTCGCCCTCGTCCTGGCGCCGTTGTTCTAGCTGGCGCTGCTGTTTAAGAGGGAAATGGAACAGGGTATAAATACGGACCGGACCGGGTGGGGGGCGTGCCCCTTCCCGTGGCCGGATATTGCTAACTGTGATAGGGTTCTACGGAACTCCTCGCCCCGGGCATTTTCGATTCGGGGCCGTCTAGTCCGAGAGGAGAAGTAAATGCGGCAGTACGAAACCATGGTGTTGCTCTCGCCCGACCTCGAAGAGGAGGCGGTCGAGGAGCGAATCGCGAAGTTCGAGAAGCACATCACCGATAACGAGGGCGAAATCCTCAACGTTGAGCGCTTGGGGAAAAAGCGCCTCGCCTACGAAATCAACGACCAGCGGCACGGCATCTACTTCGTCGTCACCTACAAATCCGAAGACGCCATCATCAAGGATATCGAGCGCCAGCTTCGCCTCGACGATGATTCGTGGCGGTTCATAACCGTGCGGATGGACGAAGCCTTGTTGAGGAAACTGGAGAAGAACGTCAAGGCGGCCGCTTCACGCCTGGGGGCTCGAAGCGACGGCGAGGAGCGCGGCCGGGATGAGGGGCGAGGCCGGGATGCGGGCGGCGAGCGCCACCAGCGGGATTAGATAACTTTAAACGAGAGGGTATTCCATGGCCCAGATGAATCAGGTCTACCTGAGAGGAAACCTCACGCGGGATCCGGAAAAGCGTTTTTTGCCGTCGGGGACTTCGGTGGTGAATTTCGGGTTGGCCGTTAACCGTCGTTACCGCTCCGGGGAGGAGTGGAAGGAGGACACCTGTTTTGTCGATATCGTGGTGTTCGGGCGGCAGGGTGACTGGACCATGGAAAATTGTACGAAGGGCAGCCCGGTTCTCATCGAGGGGCGCCTGAGCTTTAACTCGTGGGAGGCCCAGGACGGCACCCGAAGGAGCAAGCACGAGGTCGTGGCCTTCAATGTCCACTTCCTCGCGCGGCGCGACGAGGGGGGCCAGGGCGTCGCCGGCCGGGCACAGAGCCAGGACGCCGGAAGCAGTTGGTCCGGCCCGCCGGCAGGCCAACAAGCAGGCGCCGGTGACCCGCCGCCCATGACAGACGACGACATTCCATTTTAGATTGACCCAGGAGAATGGGTCTCGGAGGACACGATGGCATTCTCTCCCGGCCGGAAAACAACCGGCGACCGGAAAAAGAAAAAGAAGCGTTTCGTACGCAAGAAGATTTGCCGATTCACGGCTGACGGGGTCGCTTAGATCGACTACAAGGACGTGAAAACCCTGCGGAATATGGTGAGTGATCGGGGCAAGATCATTCCTCGCCGCGTGACGGGCACTTCGGCCCGCTTTCAGCGTCAGCTCACGAATGCCATCAAACGGGCGCGCTTCATGGGCCTGATGCCCTATGTCGTGGACCATTCATAGGGCGAGGAAAAATCGATGCGCGTAATACTTAGAAAAGAGGTCGAGAATCTGGGCGATGTGGGCGACGTGGTCGAGGTCGCGGACGGCTACGGGATGAACCACTTGATCCCCAAGGGGGTGGCCATCCACGCCACGGCGAATTCGGTCCGCGCCGCCCAGCACGAGCAGATGCTCCGCGAGGCGCAGATACAGGTGGCCAAGCGGGGCTCCGAGGAGGACGCGAAGCGCTTCGCCGGCGTCGAGTTGGAATTCACTGTTCGCGCCGGTAAGGATGGGCGCCTGTTCGGCTCGGTGACGAACCGCGACATCGAGGCCGCCCTCGCCGAGAAGGGCCTTGAGGTGAGCCGGCGGAAGATTCTTCTCGAGGAGCCAATCCGGCGGCTGGGCGAGCACGATATCTCGATTCGCCTCCATCCCGAGGTCCGGGTACAGGTGAAGGTCCACGTCCTGGCCGACGAGTCGGCCCCGCCGCCCGAGGAAGAAGCCTCTGACGAGGAAGCCGGGGGCGATCAGGCGGTGGCCGAGGAGGCAGAAGAAACAGATGTCGCACCGCCCGGGGATAAAGCCTCCGCTGAGGCTTCCGCCGAAGAAACCGGGAGCGGTGAAGCTGGAGAAGAAGAGGGCGCCGATCCCCCCGCCGAGGAGGCAGGGGAAAAAGACGCCTCCGGGTAAGGCCCCGCGGGGGGAGAGCCCCTTGGGCGAATCATTTCTGATACCTACGGGAAAAAGCCGCCTTCGGGCGGCTTTTTTTTTGGAGAATGCTCCGGCATATAAGGGAATTCCCGATTTTTATGTTTCGCTTTTGGCTGATCTCCTGTACCCTTTATGAGACCTGTTATCCGCCCGAAAACCGTTCATCCAGCTACGATTCGCATCGCGGGGCCTTTTTTTCGTGGAAGCGCTGAACACCACCCAACGTAATGAAGGGGCCGGGCACCTTCCGCCCCAGAATATCGAGGCCGAGCAGCGCGTCCTCGGCGCCATCCTGCTCGACGGCGGCGAGGGGGGCACTGTCGCCAACGTCATGGAAATCCTCCGGCCCCAGCATCTCTACCGCCTGAGTCATCGCGTCATCTTCGAGGCGATGATACATCTCTTTGAAAAAAACGAGCCGATCGACATCCTCACCATCGTCGATAGGCTCAAGAAAATGGGCAAGCTCGATGAAAGCGGCGGCCCCGAATATGTGGCCCGCCTCTCGGACGATGTATCGAGCGCGCGCCGGGCGGTGACATACGCCAAGCTGGTGCGCGCCACCGCCCTCCAGCGCAGCCTGATCCAGACCTCAAACGCCATCGCCGAGCGCGCCTTCTCGGACTCGGAGGACGTTGACATCCTCATCGACGATGCCGAGCGGGCCATCTTCGAGGTCTCCTCGGACCGCTACGAGCAAAAAGTGGGCACCATGAAGGAGATCGTCAAGACGACCTTCCCCCATCTGGAGATGCTCTACGACCGCAAGGAGCTGGTGACCGGGGTTCCCACGGGTTTTACCGACCTCGACAAGCTGACGAGCGGGCTCCAGCCCGCCGAGTTGATCATCGTCGCCGGCCGCCCGAGCATGGGAAAGACCGCGCTGGCCCTGTGCATCGCCGAGTACGCGGCCATCAGCGCCAAGGTCCCCACCATCATCTTCAGCCTCGAGATGAGCGCCCGCGCCCTGGCCATCCGGATGATGTGCGGGCGCGCGATGGTGAACGCCAAACAACTTCAGAGCGGCTACATGCCGGCGCGGCGGTGGCCCGACCTCATTCGCGCCGCCGGGGAGCTCTCCGAGGCTCCTATCTTCGTGGACGACTCGACCGACTCCTCGGTGTTCGACATCCGGGCGAAATGCCGCCGCCTCCTGGCCGACCAAGGCCTCGGCCTCGTCATCGTCGATTACCTCCAGCTCATCTCCCACCGGAGCCAGCGGTTCGAGAGCCGCCAGGTCGAGATCAGCGAGATCATGCGCGGCCTCAAGGGTCTGGCGAAGGAACTGGATATCCCGGTGATGGCGCTGAGTCAGCTCTCCCGGGCGGTCGAGTCGCGGGAGGGAAGGCGCCCGAATCTCGCCGACCTTCGCGAGTCGGGCTCCATCGAGCAGGACGCCGATCTGGTCGCGCTTCTCTACCGCGAGGATTACTACGACAAGGAGTCCGATAAAAAGGGCGAGGCCACCATCATCGTCGCCAAGCAGCGAAACGGCCCCACCGATGACGTGCAGCTCCGCTTTTTTCAGGATTACACCCGCTTCACCAACCTCGACACCTTCCACGAAGGCTCCTCGGCGCCCGCCGCCGAAGTGTTCGAAACAGAGGAGGAGGTGGGCTTTTGACCCCCGGCCTCCCTGATTCCCCTCCCGGTCTCCCGGTTTCCCCCCCCGGCATCGGAGACGCAGCCGCAAAATTTACTCTCGCCGGAAGACCCACCGCCGCCTTCATCGATCTGGACACCCTTGGCGATAATTTCAAAAAATACGCCAGCGCTCTCGGCCCGGATCGGGAACTCGCCGGGGTGGTCAAGGCCGAGGCCTACGGCCATGGCGCCCGTGAGACCGCCGCCGCTTTTGTCCGTGCGGGCGCGGGCTGGCTCGCTGTGGCGACGGTCGAGGAGGGCGAGGATTTGAGGCGCTCCGCCGTGGGCGGCTCCGTTGCGGACGGCCTTCCCGGCGAAATTCGCATTCTGGTGATGAGCGGAGTCTCCCCCCGGCTTGCCTCCCGTGTCGCCGCCGCGGATCTCGACGCTGTCATCTGGAGTGCGGCGCAGGCCGAGGCCCTTTCGGCCGCGGCTGTTTCGGTGAGCCGTACCGCCCGCGTTCACCTGAAGATCGATTCGGGGATGGGCCGTCTCGGAATTTCGCCCGGCGAGGCGGTTGATTTTTTGCGCCGGGCGGGCGCGATGCCTGGCCTCGAGGTCGTGGGCCTGATGAGCCATCTGGCCCGCGCCGATGAGGACGAAGGCGGCCCTGCCACACAGGCACAGTTCGATGTCGTCCGGGCCTTGACGGAGGAGCTGCGGGCAGCCAGCCTTCTTCCGCCCATCCTGCACACGGCCAACAGCGCCGGCGGCCTGAATTTTCCGGACGCGCCGGGCGGGCTCGCCAGGGCGGGAATCGCCCTCTACGGCTGCCCGCCGCCACAGGCCCCCGATATCGGTCTGCGGCCCGCCATGACCCTGAAAAGCGCTCTCATCCAGGTCAAGGAAGTTACCGCCGGCGAGGCGATTGGCTACGGCGGGACCTACCGCAGGAGCGCCCCCGGCCGAATCGCCATCGTCCCGATTGGCTATGCGGACGGCTACCCGAGGCTTCTCTCGAACCGGGCCGATGCCCTGGTCCGGGGAGAGCGGGTCCCCCTCGCGGGGCGTGTCTCGATGGACATGATTGCGCTCGACGTGACGGAGGCTGGCGATGTCGCTGTGGGAGAGGAGGCGGTCCTGATCGGGGGGCAGGGGGAGGAGCGAATCACTTTCGAGGAGCTGGCCGCGAGGACGCGGACGATTTCTTATGAGATCATGTCGGGGGTGGGCGTCCGGGTGCCCCGGGTATTTTGCCGGGAGGGGCGCGTCGTGGATGTTCGTGTGCTTGGAGGCATGGGAGCTTGAGCGAAAAGGTCAAAATCGACATTCGCGGGTTGGAAAAATCCTTCGATGAAAACCACGTCCTCCGGGGGGTGGATCTTCAAATCCGCGAAGGTGAGATCACGGTCATCATCGGCCGGAGCGGCGAGGGGAAAAGCGTGCTGCTCAAGCACCTCCTTTGCCTGATTCGTCCGGACCGGGGCGAGGTTCTTGTCGATGGCGAGAATATCTCCGCCCTGCGCGGGGCCCATCTCAACCGTGTTCGCGCCAAGTTCGGGATGCTCTTTCAGGGCGGTGCGTTGTTCGATTCGATGACGGTGAGCGAGAACGTCTCGTTCCCCCTTCGGGAGCACACCCGGATGACCCCGAAGGAAATTTTGGAAAAAGTGCGGGAAAAACTTCATCTCGTCGGCCTCGACGGCATCGAGGACCGGATGCCCTCTCAACTCTCGGGAGGGATGCAAAAGCGGGTGGGGTTGGCGCGAGCGATCATCCGGGAGCCCGAGATTCTCCTCTATGACGAGCCGACGACCGGGCTCGACCCGATCCTGGCGGATTCGATTGATCGGCTCATCGTGCGCATGGAGGAATCCCTCAATATCACCTCGGTGGTCATCAGCCACGACATCAAACACGCGATGAAATTCGCTCATACGGTCGCCATGCTCCACGAGGGGAAAATCATCGCGCACGGTACGCCCGGAGAAATCGCCGGGTTGGATAATCCCTTGATACAGCAGTTCCTTTCCGGAAGCTCGGAAGGTCCGATCCAGGTCCTGTGAGCGGGGCGGTTTCTTTTAGGCTTCTTGCCTCGCAGCCCGGGGGAAAGGCGCGTCTTGGCCTCCTGGAGACCCCCCACGGCGCCGTGGACACGCCCGCCTTCATGGCGGTGGGGACCCAGGCCACTGTCAAGACGCTTGATCCGTCCGATCTCGCGGCCGTGGGCTCCCGAATCATCCTCGCCAACGCCTACCATCTCTCCCTTCGCCCCGGCGCGGAGCTTATCGCCCGGATGGGCGGCCTCCATTCGTTCATGGGCTGGAGGGGCCCCATCCTTACCGACAGCGGCGGTTATCAGCTTTTCAGCCTCGCCCGCCTCGCCAAGGTAACCGACGAGGGGATAGATTTTCAGAGCCATCTCGACGGAGCGCGAATGAATCTCACGCCCGAGCGTGCGGTGGAGATTCAGGAGGCGCTCGGTCCGGACATCGCCATGGTTCTCGACGAGCCGCTGGGATACCCGCATACGCGAAAGGAGTCGGAGTCGGCCCTTCGCCGGACGACCGCCTGGGCGGAGCGATCGAGGGCGGCCCACACGCGGCGGGACCAGTCTCTCTTTGGCATCGTCCAGGGGGGCGGTTTCGAGGATTTGAGGCGGGAGAGCGCCCGGCAGCTCGTGGCTCTCGATCTTGACGGCTATGCCGTCGGGGGTTTGTGCCTGGGCGAGGGTAAGCGGGAGACGGACGCGCTGCTGAACGCCGCGACGGATATTCTTCCGGCGGACAAGCCCCGCTACGTCATGGGGATGGGGACGCCCGGCGATCTGATTCGGGGGGTCGGGCGCGGGGCCGATATGTTCGATTGCGTCATGCCGACCCGACATGCCCGGCGCGGCAATCTTTTTACATGGGCCGGGCGGCTTTCGATAAAAAACGCGGAGAACGCCGAGGAGGCGAGTCCCATCGAGGAGGGTTGCGGTTGTCCCACCTGCCGCCAGGGCTTCAGCCGGGCCTATCTGCGCCACCTTTTCAGGGCCAAGGAGATGCTGGGCTACCGGTTGATGACGATGCACAATCTTTTCTTTTATCAGGAGTTGCTCGGGAGGGCGCGTGAGGCGATTCGCGGGGGAGAATTTTCGGCCTGGGCCGGGGAATTGCTGGCGGGGCCGCTGGGGACCGACCCGGTGGGGCCTCCGGGAGGGCCGGGGGCTGGAAAATCGGGGTCAGGGAGGCCGGGCGGGCCTTTGCCCGAAGAGATAAATGAGGCACACTAAAGCCCTGATTATGAAAGCGTTTGCTTGACAAGGCCGGGGCCCTTTGCTACCTAACCGTGTGGTGCCCCGCCGGGCGCCTTTTTCTTGGAGAGGACCAATCATGGTGAGTCATTTTATCGGACTGATTACCGGCGCTACGGACGCCTACGCCATGGCCCGTGGTGGTGGCGGCGGTGATGAGCCCAACCTGCTGATCAGCCTGTTTCCGTTTCTGATCGTTTTCGTCATTATTTATTTTCTGATGATCCGCCCCCAGCAGAAAAAACAGCAAGATCATCAGGAGATGCTGAACGCCCTGAAGGTGGGCGACAACGTGTTGGCGAACGGGATGTACGGCGAGGTCACCCGGATCAAGGACGACGTGATTCACGTCAAGGTGGCCGAAAATGTGCGCATCCGCTTCGCGCGGCAGGCCATCACGAATTTGACGCCGAAAGAAGGCGCCGAATCCGGCCAGGGCCAATCAAAGGACAAAGATAAGGACAAGTCCCCGGACAAGTC
>JAPYQX010000066.1:0-3093 GCA_029937135.1 Nitrospinota bacterium | reverse complement strand
GGACAAGTCCCCGGACAAGTCTAAAGACTAAATTTCGTTTCATCCCCGATGGGGGCTCCCTACGGGAGCCGCACCTGTGGGAGGCTTTCCTGCGAAAGCCACCCACAGGAATGTTTTGTATTTTGAAGTTTTGTGTTTTAACGAGGAGGCGTGAATGAAAGGGCTGGGTTGGCGCGGGGCCGTAATCGCCGCCGTCGTTTTGGTCGCGGTCTATTTTATGGTTCCTCCCAAGGAGCGAATCAGCCTGGGGCTCGATCTTCAGGGCGGGATTCACCTGGTCCTCGAGGTGCAGGCCGAGAAGGCGGTGACGGCGAAAATCGACCGCTACTTCGGCGAGTTGAAGGAGCGTCTCGAGGCCGGCGATATTCGCACCCGGAGGCTTAGCCGGAAGGGACGTCAGATCGTCGTCGCCCTCCACCGGGACTCGGACCGCTCGAAGTTCACGGCCCTGATGGGCGATTATCCGGACCTGGCGCTTCAGAGCTCGGAGGGAACGCCACCCACTTATACCTATGCGTATCCGGCCGAGGTGGCCCAGCAGACGATGGATCAGGCCATCGTCCAGGCCCTTGAGACGATCAGAAACCGCATCGATCAGTTCGGTGTCCGCGAGCCCACGCTGCAGCGGCAGGGGGCGCGGCGGATCATTATTCAACTACCGGGTGTGAAGGACCCCTCGCGCGCGAAGGCGCTGATCGGCAAGACGGCGCTCCTCGAATTCAAGATGGTGGACGTGCAAGCCAACCCGGCCGAAGCGGAAAAATCAGGGGCGCCCGAGGGGCTTCAGCTCCTCTATCAGGTCAAGCGCGACAAGCTGACCGGGGAGGTAGTCAGCCGGACTCCGGTGTTGGTGAAAAAGGAGTCGGCGCTGACGGGCGACAACCTGACGAACGCGCGGGTCGAGATTGGCGATCGCTTCAGCGAGCCTTATGTGACGGTGAGCTTCGACTCGGTCGGTGCGACGGCGTTTGACCGCCTCACGGCGGCGAATGTGGGCCGCCAGCTTGCGATCGTCCTGGACGGGGTGGTGTACAGCAAGCCCGTCATCCAGGAGCGGATCTCGGGTGGGCGGGCGCAGATTTCCGGCGGGTTCACGATGGATGAGGCGAAGGATCTGGCCATCGCCCTGAGGGCGGGGGCGCTACCGGCGCCGGTCGAGGTGCTCGAGGAGCGCAACGTGGGCCCCTCGCTTGGAGCCGATTCTATCCGCCAGGGGGTGGTGAGCATTATCGTCGGTTTTTTACTGGTGGTGGTCTTCATGATCATCTACTACAAGTGGAGCGGGACCGTGGCGGTCCTGGCCCTGTTGATGAATCTGCTCTTGCTGGTCGGGGCACTGGGATTTTTCGAGGCGACGCTGACTCTGCCGGGCATCGCCGGGGTGGTGCTGACGGTGGGCATGGCGGTTGACGCCAACGTATTGATTTTTGAGCGCATACGCGAAGAACTCCGCCTCGGAAAGACTGTCCGCTCGGCCATCGACGCCGGCTATGGGAAGGCGTTCTACACGATACTCGACGCCAACGTGACGACGCTCATCGCGGCCCTGGTCCTCCTTCAGTTTGGCACCGGGCCCATCAAGGGCTTCGCCATCACGTTGAGCATCGGGATCATCGCCTCGATGTTCACCGCTATTTTCGTGACCCGATTCGTTTACGACTTGGTCCTCTCGCGGAGAGACATCAGGAGCCTGAGCATCTAATGCAAATATTTCGGCCTGACACGAATTACGACTTTATCGGGAAGTGGCGGATATTCGCCGGCATCTCATGCGCGGCTGTGGCCGCTTCGCTCCTCTTGCTCGCCGTTGTCGGCCTCAACATGGGCATCGACTTCACGGGCGGCACCCTGGTCCAGGTCCAGTTTAAAAAGGCACAGCCCATCGGCGACGTGCGCGCGGCGGTGAACGCCCTCTCGCTGGGCGATGTCGTTGTCCAGAACTTCGGCTCCGACCGCGAATTCCTCATCCGCGTCGAAAAGAGCCTCGGCTCGACGCGCGGCGTGGGTGAGCTTGTGGCCGGCACGCTGTCCAAAAAATTCGGGAGCGGCACCTTCGAGGTTCGCCGGACCGAGAGCGTGGGCCCCAAGGTCGGCGCCGACCTCCGCGAGAAGGCCATGAGCAGCATGATTTTCGCCCTGCTCGGTGTCCTGATCTATGTGAGCTTCAGATTTCAGTTCCGGCAGGCCGTTGCCTCGGTCATCGCCCTGCTTCACGACGTTATCGTGACGATGGGGGTGTTCGTCATCTCGGGCAAGGAGTTTTCCCTGCCGATCGTGGCGGCGCTGCTGACGATCATCGGCTACTCGCTCAACGACACCATCGTTGTCTTTGATCGCATCCGTGAGAATACGCGCCTCTCGCGCCGCTCTGAGTATTCCGATCTCATCAACCAGTCGGTGAACCAGACTCTTTCGCGGACGGTCCTCACCTCGGGTACGACGCTGGTCGCCGTCATCGCCTTTCTCGTTCTCGGCGGAGAGGTCATCGCTGATGTTGCCTTTACGCTGGTGATCGGCATCGTCGCCGGAACCTATTCCTCGGTTTATATCGCCAGCCCGCTTCTGCTCGCCTGGCCGGGCAAGGGGGCCACGGGAAAGTCCTCCCGTCGTCCGGGCAAAAAATCGGAGGCGAAGGCCTAGAGGCCCTGCGGGCGGCGTACAATAGGAGCCCCCCGGCGGCCCCGGCGTACCAAAGGCCTGTGTGATTAGCGGCCCTGCAATATCCTGTAACATCTCTTTAAAATAAATTTCAGGCTTGATTTCGTGAAATAAAGCGAACGGGCGGAACTCCACCCGGAGCGGTGCGGCCCGCCGGGTCCGGTCTGGTGGCAGACAGATGGTTTTTAGTTTTTCGCCTTGGTTTTTCCCGCCGAAGATTCCGGTTTTTCCTCGGCCAGCAGCGCTTCGATGAGATGGAGGGCCTTGGGGGATCCCCAGTCGCGGTAGCCGACGCTTACTCCGATGACCAGGCCCGTCCGGTTCACCAGAAAATTCGTGGGCGTAAAGCGGGCGTTGAAAACCGGGGACACATTCCCCGCCGGGTCGAGCAGGTTCGGGAAGGTGAGCCCGTATTTCTCGACATAGGGCTTTACC
>JAPYQX010000440.1 GCA_029937135.1 Nitrospinota bacterium | reverse complement strand
CTCTCAGCGACATCATCCGGGGCCTTAACAAGCACAGCAACAACCTGAGCGCGGAGCAAATACTCAAGACCATTGGCGCCGAAATGTTCGGTCTTCCCGGAACAACGGAGAAAGGGCTTCTCGCCGTTCAGAAATATCTGGTTCACATGGGGGTTCCGCTGGGGTCGTTCGATTTGGCTGACGGTTCAGGGCTGAGCCGGCTCAACCGCATCACTCCCAGGGCCATCGTGGCCCTTCTCGAGGGGGTTTATCACGATTTCCGGATACTTCCCGAATTCCTTTCGTCACTCGCGGTGGTCGGCGTGGACGGAACCGTTCGCAAGCGGCTCCGGAGGAGTTCGGCGGCGCGGCGTATCCGTGCGAAGACCGGTTTTCTCGCCGGGATTCACGCCCTGAGCGGCTATGCCGCCGCCGACAACGGAGAAACGCTGGCTTTCTCTATACTCTCGAATATGAACGGGTGCCGGCCAAAAAGGCTGATGGACCGGATATCCCTTTCCATGACGAAGCTGGACCGGCCTCTTCCCAGTGCGCTTCGAAACGGCCTCGACCCCTCTCGCCGGAGGCTCTCGCGTCCCATGCCTCTCCCCCACAAAAGGGATCGGTGGCGGGGGAGTGGCCGGGTTCGGGGCAATGTGGAAGGCGCCCTGAGGGGTTCCCTGCGTTGAGCGGTGATTTTTCATTCGAACTGAATATTAGAGGGCGTGAATGGCCTCCCCGGAAAATGTGCGATTGAACGAAAGAAAAAAGCCACGCCCTTCATCTCCCGATGCGCCCGCTTTTCCCGGGCGATGGACTCTCAAGAAGGGCGACGAGGAACTCTCGAAACGCCTGGCGGATGAAATGAGTGTGCCCTTGCTCCTGGGGCGTCTGCTCGCCCTTCGGGGAATAACGGGTGCGCAGGAGGCCGGCACGTTCCTGAACGCGCCGCTGACCGCCTTGCACGATCCCTTCTTGATGAAGGGAATGGAGGAGGCGGCGGCCCACCTCGCCCGGGAGGTGATGAAGGGCCGCCCCATCGGGATTTACGGCGACTACGACACCGACGGTATTTCCTCGACCGCTTTGCTGGTTCTGTTTTTCAAATCCCTTGGGATTTCCGTGCATTATTTTATTCCCCACCGGATGCGAGAGGGTTACGGGCTTCACCTCTCCGGGCTGATGAAATTAAAGGAGGCTGGATGCAGGACGGTGGTGACCGTGGACACCGGCATCACGGCGGTCGAGGTGGCGAGCGAGGCCAGGGCGGCTGGTATTGATCTGATAATCACCGATCACCACGGCCCTCCCGAACGGCTTCCCGAGGCCGTGGCCCTTATCAACCCGCGCCAGCCGGGGTGCGATTATCCCTTCAAGGGGCTCAGTGGGGTGGGTGTCGCCTTCAAATTGGCCAGCGGCGTCCGGCGCCGCCTCCGGGACGATGGATTTGCCGGAGAGCTTCCGAATTTGAAGCAACACCTCGATCTCGTGGCCCTGGGTACGGTGGCCGATATCGTTCCTCTTTTGGACGAGAACCATATTTTCGTTCGCTCCGGCCTGGAGGTTCTTTCCTCCGCGATAGGGACAAACGCAGCCACCGCTCAGCCCAGTCAGTCCTCACTGGGCAAACCAGGCGTCGGCGCCCTCGTCGCGGCGGCGAATCTAAGGGCAGAGGCGATTACGGCGGGGCATATCGGTTTTGTCCTGGCGCCCCGACTCAACGCCGCCGGCAGGGTGGGTGACGCCGGGCTTGGCGTGGAACTGCTGCTGGAGAGCGATCCCGCAAAGGCGAGGCCCCGCGCCGAAAAACTCGAGGAGTGGAACCGCCAGCGGCGGGACCTCGAGCGCGAGGCCTTTGATGAGGCTTTGAATCAA
This sequence comes from Nitrospinota bacterium, assembly GCA_029937135.1. Classification (GTDB taxonomy): domain Bacteria; phylum UBA8248; class UBA8248; order UBA8248; family UBA8248; genus UBA8248. The sequence goes on along the minus strand of JAPYQX010000440.1, from coordinate 336 downwards.
ATCGAGGAGATGGGTCTTCCCGAGGATCGCCGGTCGATTGTTTTGGTGAGCGAGCGGTGGCACCCCGGAGTGATCGGAATTGTGGCGTCGAGGATGGTGGAAAAATTTTTCAGGCCGGCGGTGCTCATTCATCTCGACGGGGAAGAGGGAAAAGGGTCCTGCCGGGGCGTCTCGGGAATTCACATGGTCGAGGCGCTGGGTCGCTGCTCCGATTTATTGATTCAGTTCGGCGGGCACAAGGGAGCGGCGGGGCTTTCAATAAAGAGGGAGAATATCGATCCCTTCCGCGAGCGGTTCGAGGAGGCCGCTCAAGCGATATTGGGCGAGGAGCTGGCC
>JAPYQX010000065.1 GCA_029937135.1 Nitrospinota bacterium | reverse complement strand
CCCTCCTTGCGAAGCCTGCAAACCCCTGTGCGGCGGCAAACCCCTGTGCCGCCAGCCCCTCAAGCCGAAAGTAAATCTTTACGGCATTCGAGTAGTCTCGACTTCATGGCTGTTCGACGCCTTGCATGTACGGCTTGACTCCGTACCTAAGTACAGGCTATAGGATGTTCTCATCGCGGCTCTGCCGCTTTAATTTCGCGGAAGACAGGAGAAAAAATTGAGTGAAGACGTAAAAGAAGTAATCGTTTACTCGTCCACGACCTGACCCCCTTGCAAGGCCGTGAGAGAGTTTCTCTCGCATCATGGTATTTCCTTCACGGAAAACCTCGTGGATAAAGACCCCCAGGCGCTCGAAGCGTTTAAAAAAACTGGTTCGCGCGGCACGCCCACAATTCTCGTCGGGGACGAGATGGTGATCGGCTTTGATCGCGGGCGGCTTGAGCAGCTGTTGGGAATCAAATAACGGGGACTTTTTAAAATGGCGGAACGTGAGCGACTTCTTCTCTGCCCGATATGAGACCAGAAGATTACCGTACCGGCCGGTACGGCGTTTGAGGATTTGTTCGATTGTCCCAACTGCGCGGGGATCATGCTTCGCCTCGGCGAGGAGAGCGGCAGGGAGGTCCTTCTCGCGGTGCAAATGATTTCGTGTCCCAGTTGCGGCGAACGATTGCCCATTGATGATGATACGCCGCTGGGCACCGTCATCCGGCACGACGGGGCCGAGTTTGTCCTGACCAGGGAGTTTGGGGCCTTTGCGCTGGAACCGGCTTGACTGGGAGGAGATTAGCCCAACTCCCTCGCGGTAAAGGCAGATGCTTCGATTTTACTATCCGGATGGAAGCGGATTTGAAAAAAATAATTTATTGAAGTTTGGTGTCACGGGAACGGTGGTGGCGGAGATATGTTGCTTCACCCCGGCTCTCGTCATTTTGATGGGCGTGGCCGGATTAGCTGCCTGGACGAGGAGTCTTGACCTGTTTCTTCTTCCTCTTTTGGGAGTTTTATAGCGATTTCGGTGTTCGCGTTTTTTCGGAGGAGACCCGCCTAGCTTTTCTTTCAGAGTGCACTGATTCATTCAGAGCGCACCGAAAAAACTGTCTAACGGAGGGAAATCGAATGGACCCCTTCACCATCGGCAAACTCGCCCGGAAGGCGGACGTGAACGTCGAGACCATCCGCTACTACGAGAGGCGCGGCCTCATCGAGCGTCCCGGGGAGCGGCGGGGCGCGTTTCGCGTCTATCCCGCCGAGACCGCATCCCTGGTCCGGAGCATCAAGCGCGCTCAGTCGCTCGGATTTTCACTCAAGGAAATCAAGGAGCTGATGGCGCTCCGCCTGGACGAGGAAGCGATGTGCGGAGACGTTTTGGCGCAGACGGAAAAAAAGATCGCCGAAATCGACGAAAAACTTCGATCGCTTCGGGCCGTGAAGAAACAACTCGTACGGCTCGCCTCCGTCTGCCGCGAGACGGCGCCCGCATCGGAGTGCCCGATTCTCGAGGCGTTCGAGGGAAAAGGCGTGTAGTTTTCTCCCGCGCGGGGAAAGTTTTTCCTGTCTCAGCGCTAAGGAAAGTTCCGATCAAGCGCTTTCTTGGTTAGGAGAGAAAATCGATGAACTCTAAAAACAACGGCGTTTTCGCGGGCATTTTGGGTGTTTCGTGTTGCGTCATCCCGCTGATTCTTGTCGTTGCGGAGTTGGGCGGGAGCCTACTCACTATTTTTTTGGTGAAATATAAAGCTTATTTCATGACTTTGGCCGTGGCGGCGCTGGCGCTGGCCTGGGTACAGTACCTGCGCGAGGCCAGGGAGTGTGCGGCGCGGTTTTGCGCGATTACGGGCGGAAAATACCGCAAATGGATTCTTGGAGCGAATACCGCGGTGGTCGTATTTTTCCTGATTATCACCTACACACCGGCAGGCGCGCTCGTGGGCGTCGATTTTCAAGGTGGTGATTTTACCGTAACGGCATCTGATTTTCGAAAAAATACCACCACTGCCATCCCGCCAATCGACCCGCAATTCGCATCTGGCCGGGCCCGTCTGGGACGGGGTCGATGAGACGCGCTACGAGCGGCTGACCCTTCGTGTCGAGGGGATGAGCTGACCCTTCACCTGACCGCAACCGGTCGCAGGGGCCTTGGAAAGGCTCCCCGGTGTGAAAGTAACAACTGTCAGCTACGCCAAAGCGCGGGCCGAGTTGCTCTATGATCCCGAAATGACCACCGTCGCGCAGATGGCTGAAGCTCTCGCTAAATTCAATTACAAGGCCTATCCGCTGAAAGCTTCGAATTAGGGGGCGAATCGAAATGAGCCAAGAATCCCTGGAGACGAGAGTCCGAAGCGAGAACCCGCCAGCGAAAGGCTTCGCCGGAAAGGCGCTTTTGGTGGCGGCTTTTTTCACCTGTCCCTGCCACATCCCGATTTATATCGTTCTCTTTGGAGGAACGGCTCTGGGCGCCTACCTGGCCGAGTACATATGGTTCTCCGCCGCCGCCCTGTCGGTGGTGTTTGTCTTTTCCTTGTTCACGGGGATGCGAATGATAAAAGCCAGGTAGGCGGTTGAGCCGTCCCTGTAGATAATTGAATCGTTGGTGTTTAAACCTTCGAGACCGTTTTTTCCTCTTCTTTTCAAAATAAGCGCTTCGCTTGGCATCCATTGGAGCCAGTGTTAAAATCGCCCCCGTTTTCGCACCCGAATCGTGTCGGACCGCGAAACTTCCATAGCCGTCACCGACACAGTCGAAGGAGTTTTTGCCGTGGCAAAGAGAGATTTCGAAATCATCATCGTGGGTGCGGGCCCGGCGGGTTTGACGGCAGGTCTTTACGTCTCGCGCTCGAAGATCAATGTCATGTGTTTTGAAAAGCTCGCCCCGGGCGGCGAAATTCTCAACACCGAGCACGTAGAGGATTATCCGGGTTTCGAAATGATCGGCGGCCCGGAGCTTGCTCAAAAATTTACCGACCACGCCGTTAAATTCGGCCTCAAAATCGAGATGGAGGAGGTCACCGAAATCCGAAAGGACGGCGATGATTTTTTCGTCAAGACCGATATGGGTGAATACCGTTGCGGCGCGGTGATTTATACGGCGGGTGGATTCCCCCGGAAACTCGATATTCCCGGTGAGGATAAATATGCCGGCAAGGGAGTGAGCTATTGCGCCCTGTGCGACGGGGCTTTTTTCCAGGATGAAGTCATCACCGTCGTTGGCGGGGGGAACAGCGCGGTCGAGGAGGCCCAGTTCCTCACGAAGTTCGGCTCGAAGGTCTATCTCGTTCACCGGCGTCAGGGGTTTCGGGCGCACCAGGTGTCCGTGGACAAGCTCACGGAAAACGAAAAGGTCGAATTCATTCTCGATCATGTGGCCGAGGAAGTAATCGGAGACGACAAAGAGATGAAAGCGCTTCGCCTGAAAAATATCAAAACGGGTGAAACGAAGGAAATTGAAGCCAACGGGCTTTTCGTTTTCGTCGGGTTTATCCCGAACACCGATATCATCAAGGAAGATGTGGAAAAAGATGAAAGCGGGTTCATCATTACCGATCCGAACATGGAGACGAATATCCCCGGTTTTTTTGTTGCCGGCGATGTCAGAAGCCAGTTGATCCGGCAGATTACGAATGCCTCCGGCGATGCGACAACGGCGGCCGTGGCGGCAGAAAAATACCTCGAGGCCCAGGAGGACGCCAGGAAAGAGTCCGCCCCCGCGGCTTCGTAATATGATATTCTCCGGCATGTAGTGAATTAACGCCGAACAGGAGATTTTAAATGAAGGTTTCGACTGCTATCAGGCGGTTTTTTCTATACGACATTGTACGAGGGTTGACGATCACGATCCGTCATCTCTTCAAAAAACCGGTTACGCTCCAATATCCCGACGAGCGGTGGGAGATGGCCGAGCGTTTTCGCGGTTTTCTGGGCCTGACGCGCGATTTCCAAACGGGTGAGGAGAACTGCATCGGCTGCCTTAATTGCGAGAAAGCCTGCCCGGTGGATTGCATCACCATTGTCACCGCGGGCAAGGGCCGTGAGATGTACGCCCGGGAGTTTTATATCGACTACATGAGGTGCATGTACTGTGGTTTATGCGTGGAATCGTGCCCGACCACCCCGAAATCCATCGTCCATACGAACCAGTACGAAACAACCGGCTACTTCCGCGACGACCTGGTTTACGAAAAAGAGCGCCTTTACGACATCTGGGAGAAAGAGTCGAATTTTAACGGCCCCCGTCCCTGGGGAAAACTCTTCGGTCTCCGAAACATGGAAAACGAAAAGCGGCCGGCCGAGCCGGAGGCGGAAGCGGCCGCTCCCGCGGAATAGGTACTTTCTCATCGGCGGCATCCATTGAACTTTTTCACGTCAAATTTCGACGAAATCCGATCCGGAAAAATAACGGATGTCTACTTCGAGCGGGCCAAGCGCGTTCTCGAAGCCAGGAATATCCGCAAGCGCGCGCGCCTGGAGGTAATGGCCAGGTCCCTCCCGTCGGACTGGGGCGTTTTCGTCGGCCTGGCGGAAATTCTCTCCCTTTTGGAAGGCCTTCCCGTCAACGTCCGCTCCGTTCCCGAGGGGACGGTATTCCGGCCTTTCCAGCCGGTCATGGAAATCGAAGGCGTCTATAACGATATCGGCGCATTCGAGACGGCGATCCTCGGGTTGATGTGCCAGTCGAGCGGCATCGCCACCAAGGCCGCTCGTTGCCGAATCGCTGCGGGAAATCTTCAGCTTGTCAGCTTCGGTGCCCGGCGGATGCATCCGGCCATCGCGCCGATGATCGACCGGGCGGCTTATATCGGTGGTTGCGACGGGGTTGCCCTCACCAGCGGAGCGGAGATGTTGGGGCTCCCGGCAATTGGGACAATGCCCCACTCCCTCATTCTCTTGATGGGGGGGGTCGTTCCGGCGCTCAAGGCGTTTGACGAGATAATCGAGGACAGCGTCCGCCGCGTGGCCCTGGTTGATACATTCGGTGACGAGAAGTTCGAGGCCCTCGATGCCGCCAAGGCCATTACGGATCGCCTCTTCGCCGTCCGACTGGATACCCCTGGCTCGAGGCGCGGGGATTTCGAGCAGATACTACGGGAGGTCCGCTGGGAACTCGACCGGGCGGGTTACCGGCACGTCAAACTTTTCGTGAGCGGTGGCCTCGACGAGGATAAAATAATTGCCCTGGGAGATTCGGTGGATGGCGGCTATGGTGTCGGAACGGCGATCAGCGCCGCCTCTACCATTGATTATTCGATGGACATTGTTGAGATCGAAGGCGAGGCGATCGCCAAGCGCGGAAAAGCCTCCGGCTCGAAACACTTCCTGAGGTGCCGCGACTGCGGCTGGGAGAGCGTCATTCCCATGGACCGGCCCTACGGCGATTGTGAGGAGTGCGGCGGGGTGATGGAGCAGATGCTCGCACCGGTGATGGAGGAGGGTAAAATCCTCGCCCCCTCGCCGGAGCCCGAAAAAATCCGTGACCTGGTTCTCCGCCAGCTTCCCGGCTTTCGGCTGGCCGGGTCCGAATGATGTCCCGTGACGAGCCGGGAAGCGATTTGTTCAACTCCATCCGTGGATTCATCTCCGAACATAATCGGTTTCTTTTTCTCACCCACATCGGCCCTGACGGGGACGGGCTCCTCGCCTGCGTTGCTCTAAGCCGCTATCTCCGCCTGAAAGGAATGCAGACGACCATCGTGGTCGAGGGAAGCACGCCGAGTTTTTTGGGGTCATACGATCCCGAAGGGCTGGTTCGCACACGCGAGGAACTACTTTCCCACGAGGACTGGGCGGGCCATTTCGACGGAATATTCGCCCTTGATACGGGAAAGCCCTCACGCCTCGGGAGGATTCACCACGCCGTTGCAGACAGTGGGTTGCCTATCGCGGTAATCGATCACCATATTCGGGAGGAGGGCGATTACGACGGCCCGCACGCGGTCGATACCGCTGCTGCCTCGGTCGGAGAGATGATCGCCGATTTTCTCGAAGAGGAGGGTTATCCGTTCGACGATCCGCTCATCGTCCGATCGCTCTTTGCCACACTCTCTTACGATACGGGCCATTTCCGGTTTAACAATACTTCCGAGAAAACCTTCAAATGGGCCTCGCGCCTCGTTGAACTGGGCGCGAAGCCCTCCGAGGCGTTCGCCATTTTCTGGGAATCGAACAGCCCTGCCTCTCTGAAGCTGCTCGGCCATCTCATGAGCAATTTACATATTGAATGCGGCGGCCGCCTCGGCTGGTTCGCCATGAGCAACGAGGACCTCGAAAAATTCGGCGTCAAGCGGGAGGAGACCGAAGAATACATCTCCGTGCCCAGAAGCGTCGCTTCTCTCGAGGTGATTGCCTATTTCTCGGAGCTCGATAAAAACCTGATTCGTGTAAGCCTGCGCTCGAAAGGGCGGGTCACGGTTCACGATGTCGCCATGAAATTCGACGGCGGGGGCCACGCCTTTGCCGCGGGGGCTCGGGTCCGGGACACATTGGAGAACGCCACCAAGGCGATCACCAAAGCGCTCAACGAAAAAATTCGCGCCGACATGGGCCCGGACTAGCTCCTCGCGCGCCGCTTTTTTGGAGTCGGCCCGGAGCTTCGGGCGCGTGTCCTACCGGGGAAATAAAGAAAAATATAAAATTGGGTCTCGTTCCCCCCCCGTTTAATCTATCCCCATCTCCTTGTACACGTTGAGCATGGCTTTCGTCGCGCCGACGGCGTTTGGTGCGCCAGCGTAGTAGGCGCAGATCATGATGATTTCCTGAAGGTCTTCTTTTGTCATGCCCAGATTGAGGGCGGCCTTGGCGTGGTGCTCGAATTCGTTGTCCCGTCCGAGGGCGCACAAAATGGAAAGAATCACGGTCTCGCGGGCCTTGGGGTCGATTCCCTTGCGCTCATAAAGATCGCCGAAAACGTTTTCGGTGACGAAACGGGCGAAATCAGGGCTCGCCGCCTCGAACGCCTTCCTTCGCTCCTCGCCTTCTTCTCCAAACACTTTCGCCCGATTGGCCAATCCCTTCCGGTATTTTTCTTCGTCCGCCATTGAAGCCTCCTTTAACCGAGTTTAAAAATCACCGGATTCAAAAAAGATTTGGTGCCGTTTCGCCGGAGCAGCCCCGGCGAGAATCCTTTATACAGATTTTTGGACGAACCGGCTCCCGCGGCGGTATAATAAAGAACGCCGCCCACCACCCGCCGCCTGGAAATTCGCCATGAAGATCGATGTCTTGAAATTTGGAATTGCGTTCGGGTTGGTTTACGCGGTGGTGTTTTTTCTCTATGGCTTAGTGGGAGCGCTGTTCGGGGTGGGCGTGAAATTCGCCGAAATGATAGGAGAGTTCTATGCCGGGTTCGGACCGACTATCGCGGGAGCGTTCGCCGGCGCCCTCTGGGGGTTTGGCGTGGGTTTCGTTTTTTTTGCCTTGGCGGCGGCGATTTATAATCGGCTCCTCGGCGATGACGCCTAAGAGAAAACTGCCGGTGTTTCCCGAAATTCGAAAAGTAACCGGTAAGGCCTCCATTTGTTTTTGGTTCGCCTTCATTTTTCTGATGGGGCCCCCGGCGGCTCACGCCGCCGGCGAACTCTCGCCGATACCGCTCAAATCTCCTCCAAAACACCAGCTCTCCGTCCGCTCTTCGCTGCCGGGTACGCAAATCCGCGTACTGGGTCTTGTCGAATGGCGTATGGCTCCATTCTCGGCGGACCTTCCCCGGGGCGTGCACCGGATAGAGGTAAAGTTTCCCGGCGAGCCCACGGCCGGCAAGGGCGTTTTCCTCACCGGGGACCAGTCCGTCTGGTTTGGACCCGCGAGAGTCCGAATCGAATCGTCGCCTTTGAGCGCGGCGGTCAGCATAGACGGCAAAGCGGTTGGCGTGACGCCCCTCGAAATGACTCTTTCGAGTGGTTCCCACGAATTTTCATTTTCAAAAAAGGGATGGATTTCCATTGACCGGATATTCCGGTTCGGCGGGCCGTCGCGGATCGCCGTCAAGCTCAGGCGAGACAGCGGCGCATTTCGCCCTTCGGTGAAAAATGAGGGGTTGTTTTTCGCTCCCGAGGGGGTCCGGCCGGAAATAAGACGCAAATCGAAAAAAAAATCGGGTGCATTGAGTGAAGCGAAAAAGCGGCCACGCGCCGAACCGAAATATTCCGGTAACTGGCTTGTCAGAGAATTCCTGGCCGGGGAGGAGAGCCGCCGCCAGTCCCGCCGGTTTGCGTTTATCGCCGGTGTCGGGGTGTACGCCGATCCCCGGATACCGGTCTTGCGGGGACCGGCGCTGGAGGCAAGTGACTGGATGGGGCTCATCCAGGGGGTTGAGCCCGAGGGCTTCGGAACGCAGGGCCTCTCCCGTGCGCCGTTGGCGTTCGATGAATTTGATCGTGGCGGTTTCTCATCCGGAAACTCAAGATTATTGTTGAACAAAGATGCCGAACGAGACGCCATCATAGAGGGTCTTCGGGAACTCTCACTAGCCACCCTGCCACAGGATTCGGTGTTTATTTATCTCTCGGGTTACGGGGCGGTAATTCCGGGAGAGCCCGGTGGCCCGGAATTGTATTTTCTTTCGCATGATACCCGTGGGCGGCGAGTCCGGGGTAAAGGCGTGTCCGCGGCGGATTTTCGAAATGCCCTCGCGGGAATCAAGGCGCGGCGGGTGGTGATGATTCTGGATGCCGGATTTTCCGGCAGCGAGAGGGCGACCCGGAAGTGGACGCCACTCCGTGGCGGCAGTCCGGGTATCAGCGACTTCAGCCGATTTCGCATCCTCCCTGCGGGGCCGGGCCGGATTTTTTTGGTGCCGGGCCGCCTTGAAGTCGATCCGGCCAGCGGCAGAAGTCTTTTTACGAAATCTTTTTTGCGCTACTCCCAAGATGGAACCGCCCCCATTTCCGAGGTGGTACGGAGGATCGCCGATGAGAATCCCTCGGTAAGGATACAGATGGTGGGTCAATTGATTCCCGGACAAACCCTGCGCGGGGACGAACTTCAAGAAAAGAAGGGGACGGGAGATGTTTACCTCACAACGCCGGAGCCGGGAGCGGAAATTTTTATCGGGGGCCGCTCCGCCGGCCGGACGCCGCTGTTGCTCAAGGACCAGCCAGCGGGCCTGTTGGGTGTCCGCGTGGTGGGCGGTGGCGGAAAGAGCATCGCTCGCCGGATTTATGTAGAACCGGGTATTCGGCTGGACTATGAACTGAACCCCCGGCTTCCGATCAGCCTTGTTGCCGTGACCACCTCACCACCCGGCGCAAGAGTCGAGGTGATCGCGGGGAGTGTCTCCGTAAAATCGGAGTCTGGTTCTTTCATCGCCCGGCCCGGCCGGCTGCACGTGCGTGCGAAGGCGCCCGGCCATTACGCACGAGAGATCGAGGTCGATATCCCCCCCGATCGGATAATCAGGGTGAATCTCCCGCTTGTTCCCGCCGGAGCGGGGGACTTTTCTTTTAAAGGTGTCCGCTCTTCCGCCCCCCTTTACCGCGGGGTAGGCGAAATGGCGTTAGTGCCCGGTGGGGGGTTTATCGCGGGCAAGCGGCGGAGTCTGACGAAGACAGCGCCCGCCCGGCGGATGTCGATTGCAGGGTTTTATATCGACAAGCGCCTTGTTCGAAAAAAGGAGTTCGCGCGGTTCGTCGCGAATTTCGGGTATGTGAGTGTGGCCCGGAAAAAAGAGACTGGCGGTGTACTGACCAAGGCGGGAGGCTGGACCCTCGTACGCCGGGCGATTTGGGAGAATACGGACCCCCGCAAGCCATCCGGGGGAGCCAGGCCGTCAGGGGTCTCCCCAGGTCTTCCTGTTGTCCAGGTTGCCCGGGAGGACGCCGCCGCCTATTGCGAATGGTCGGGCGGCAGTCTTCCCACTGAAAACGAATGGGAAAAGGCGGCGAGAGGAACTGACGGGCGGCCCTATCCCTGGGGGCGGAAGCCTCCAGAAGACAGTGAAAGTAAAGTGCGCCTGCTTTACGGAGCCGGAGCGGATCGGGAAACGGATGGAAAAGCGCTTCCCTTCCGCCTGGCCGGCCCTTACGGAGCGCGCGAGTTCTGGGGACCGATCGCCGAGTGGGTGAAAAGAGACATCACGAAATCGGAGCGCCGGGAGACAGAGAATAAATCGGCGAAGATAAAAAATGGACCGGCTCGATTCAGGGTCTACCGGGGAGGATGGGTCTCCTCCGGGGGGAAGCCGCCCACGCTCGGGGCGCGGGGGCTCGCCGAGCAGGGGTTCAGCGACTCGCGCATCGGTTTCAGGTGCGTGCGGGATTCGGCGGACATATTAAAAACGAAATAGGATGGAAATAAGGACTCGGCTATCCCATCGCCTTGGCGAGCTGTTCACCCCGTTCGCGCATTTCATCCGTGCAAGTTTCGCCGTGGGGGAGGAAGGTCATTGCCACAAAGACGTTTTCTGCCCCGTCGATGACCACGCGGTTCCGGTACAGAGGTTGGGGGTAGAAGCCCTTGGAAGCTTCCTCGTTGGCAAGATAAGTCTGGTCCCGGTAAAAGTGGAAGGCGATTACCGTCTGCGGAGGAACCCACCTGGAGCGGGGACTTCCTTCCGCCGGCGTTTCGCGAATGACGCCTCCGAAAATGCTTGAGTGGCCGTTACCGTAAACAAAACGCACGGATTTGGATTGATCGCAACCATGAATCTCCGATAACTCGGTGTAGTTGGTTTCGCCCGGTTCGCGATGATTGGGGAATGGGAGTTCCGCCTCCCCGCAGGCGGGGCAGATGAACGTGGTTTCTCCATTATTAGCCATGGCAAAATCCATATCCTGAATGGAAAAAGTCCGGGGAGCCGGGAAGCTAAATCACCGACGCCGGGACTTTACACTTTGAAACCGGGAAATCCTGCCAGAGGAAGTAGCGAGGCGCAAGGAGGCGGCCCGGTCCTCGCGCTTTGACCGAAGGAATAAAGCGGCCGGATAGGAATAAAGGACCGAACCTGAATGGTAGATTTATTCAAACCACCGCGAGAACGCCCTTCGAAAACCCGCCGGGCCATAGCCATAGGCGGGCTGGCCGTTTTGTGGCTGGCTCTTTTCGTGGATGTGATTCAATGGCTCGTACGCCTGAACGATGGATTCTCGTCCAAGGCGAACCTGATTAGCCACCTCTGGCCCTATCTTTCGTTTGGCGGGGCTCTGGTTGGTCTGGCCGCCCGGGGGATGCCCAATATTCTGAGGTCGATTCCGACGATATGGCTTTTGGTGTCGCTGGCGCTCCTCGTCGGAAAGCAGATGGTCCCCAAGGAATCGATGTCTCCTCCCCAGGGGGCGACCCTGCGCGTGATGACGCTGAACCTGGGGGACGCCCGGGAGTCGCGCCCCCGGGCAGTGTCTTATCTTCGGCAAAGAAGAAATGTAGATATTCTCTTTCTTCAGGAAGTCCACACCGGACCGGGATTCCGGGACCGGAAATTGCTGACGGCCGCCCTTGGCGGCCGGCTTCGGCACATGGCGTGGTTTCCGGCCGTGCCTGATAAAAAACATGTCCTCGGCCTCGGGGTCCTGAGCCGCTATCCCTTGCAGGAAATTCGCTCGCTGAAGCTTCCGGCGGGAGAAGCGGCGGGCAGATGCGGTGAGCTGGCCGCCCTGACGGCCAAGGTGCGGGTGCGGAATCGTCTGGTGCGGCTGGTGACAGCGCATTTGTGCCCTCCCGCCCTGCCCTGGATGGATGGCTGGGGTTATAC
>JAPYQX010000064.1 GCA_029937135.1 Nitrospinota bacterium | reverse complement strand
GGGTTATGGAGCTCGACGGCGTATTTATCGATGTCGCATATTTTCCGGCCCGCCCGCGCGAGCGGATTGCGGACAAGCGCCTCCGCCATCACCTGGGGGGTGGACGAGCGCCCGGCCCCGTGGCGGCCCGTGATTTCAAGATTGATGCAGGGCGCGCCGCCGCCCTCAGGCCCAAGCAGGAAGGCGACCCCGCCGAGGACATCCTCCAGCACAGGCATTTCCTTTTCGATATGGAAGTGGGCCTTCATGCCGAGCTTCGCCAGCGACCCGCCGCCGACGACAACGGCGTTTTTAACGACGCCCGCCTTGATCAGCGCCGCCGCGTGGATGAGGGCTTGAACCGGGGCGGCACAAAATGACTTGATGTCCACCCCGGCGGCCTCCTCGCAACCCGCCATCTCCGCGATCGCCTTGGCGAGGTTTCCGCCGCCGCGATTATATCGGTCGCCGACGGCCTCCTCGGAGCAGCTGATAACGTATTCGATCTCCTCGGGGGCGATGTCCTCCTTGAGAAGAAGATGGCGCAGGGCGTAGGCGCCGCTCGCCTTGGCCGCCAGGTTTTCCAGGAGAATGCGCGCGCCCAGCGACTCGTCCGCCTCATGATCCCGCCGGACGCAACCGATCAGATCGCCGCCCCGGTAGAGGGGCAAGGCCTCGCCGGCCTCGATTCGCCCGTGAATCTCCTCCTCGTGGTTTCTTTTATTCGGGCCGGTTTTACCCGGACCGGAGCGCTCACGAAAAGAGGCGGCAAGCAGCGCGGCGGCCGCCTCAGAGGCGGTTTCGGCTCCCGCAGCCTCGCCGCCCGAAAAAGCGTCCGGACCGAACAGGAGGAGGCCGAACTGATCAGCGGCCTCGAGGAGAGGATAGAAATCCTCCTGCGAGAGAATTTCCCCGAATGCTCCTTTCGCCGAGGCCTCGGGAACGGGATTTTCGTACCAGGGAGAGGGAGCCCCGCCGAGATCGCCGGGCGTCATGTTTCCGATAAACACCTGATTCGGTGGATAGGCCACCGCCTCCCCGAACGGCCTGAGCCGCCGCGAAAGTGCTCCGGCGAGAGCCGCGTCTCCGGCGGAGACATCGCGCCAAGGCTTCGAGCCGTAGCGCACCAGTTCGGGAACGTGAACGAGGACGTTGGACGCCGCGCGAAGCGCCGGGATCATGGAGTCAGCCCACTTAGAGAGATAGAAGTGAATTGTGGAAGGATATTACCCGAACCGGGAGCGGGAGCAAGCCCGCTCTCAACACCGCGGCAAGGCGCTCCGGAATGATCTCGATAACGGTCAAGAGGTTTTCGGAAGTTTCAAACGATGTTCATGGGATTTTGGAAAGGAGGCGCCCGACCTCCCGCGTCAGGAATTTCCGGTCGATGGGTTTCGTGACGTATCCGTCGGCTCCCGCCTAGAAGCAACGCTCCCGGTCCTCCCCCATCGCCTGAGCGGTCACCGCGATGATGGGCATATCCCTTCGTTATGGGGTCCGTCTTCAGGCGCTCGATGGCCTCATAGCCGTTCATCACGGGCATCCTCAAGTCCATGAGAATGATATCGGGCCACCGGGGGCGGGATGGCCGGTCCGGGCACGCCGCCTCCGCCCTGATCCGGCGAATCAAGGCGGAGAAAGGCCCCCCGGGGTGAGACGCCGGTCACATCATTCCCGATTCCGGCGTAATCCGGCCAAAACAGTTCCTTTTCCCGGCAGGGCAAGAGTGATAGAGTTTCGTTGCTTTGGCGCTCTTCCGTAGCCGGAATGAGCAACGGCCACATATAAATGTATTCCAGGGAGGCATTTCGATGAAACGATGGTTTTCATCCGGATTGATTTTGGTATTCGCGGTCACCCTCGCCGGTTGCGCCGGTCGTGGGCGCTCCGGCGGAATCACCAAGGAAACCGGAGGCACGGTCCTCGGCGGAATTGCCGGCGGCCTTTACGGCTCCCGAATCGGCAAGGGCCGCGGCAGAACGGTGGCGACCATCGCGGGGGCGATTCTCGGGGGGGTCCTCGGCGGCGCGATCGGCAAGCAACTCGACGAGCGCGACAGACTGCTCATGGCGCGGACGACTCAAACCTCGCTGGAAAAGTCTCCCTCCGGGCGGAGCACCGAGTGGCGCAATCCCGATACCGGCAACGCCGGAACTATCACCCCCGAACCGTCCTATAAAACCTCAAAGGGCGACACCTGCCGCCCGTACACCCAGACCATCCAGGTGGGGGGAAAGAACGAAACAGCCAAAGGGACGGCCTGCCGAAATCCCCACGGCACATGGCGGATTATTCGTTAAGATAAAGGCCCGACTTTTTTCTTTTTAAACACAATTGAAGGAAGGAAAACGCGATGAAAAAAATGGGCGTGATTGTAACTCTCGGAATGGCTCTTGCCTTCGCGCCGGTGGCGCAGACCCTTCTCTCCCCTCAACCCGCCTACGCCGCCGAAATGAAATCAGCCGACCCCGGCGCGGGGAATTATCTTCTCGATCTCCTGATTGTACGTCCGTTCCACTATATCGTGCTCGCGGGCGCGCTGCTTTCCTACCCGATCGCCTGGCTGCTTGACCCGCTTTTCGGTGACAACCCCGCGCGCCTCAAAAAAAGCTGGATAGACGCGCCGTATGCCAATGCCATCGACCGGCCCATGGGGAATTTTAGCTGGACCCCCCGGTAAACCCACACTCGGCGGCTATCAGAAGGGGAAAACCGTGAAAAAAAAGTTCTTGCCCTCGGGTTGGTTGCGGCCCTGATCGCATTGCCCATGGCGGCCAGCGCCGGTTCGCACAATCTTGCCGATGAAACGGACGACCTGGCGATGATCTGGGACCTGTTGATAGTCCGGCCGGTCGCGATAGTCGCCATGGCGGTGGGCGCATTTTATACGTTCCCGCCGCCCTGCTCACCGAAGCCGGGAACAACGACATCAAACCCATCGAGGACGCGCTCCTCAAGGCGCCCTACAAGTTCGCCATCGAGCGCCCGCTCGGCCGATTTAACGACTGACGGCTGAAAATAGAAACACCGAAACAACAAAAATCCCCCTGCCCGAGGCGGGGGGATTTTTGTATGCGCGCAGGCCCCGGCGATGTAGCCCAGCACACTATTTCAGGCCGAAAGAAACACTATTTTCCCTGGGAAAAGCGGAAGAAACCCAAAAGATTCCGAAAAATTTTAGAATTATGGGGGAATTATCCATAATTCGCGGAGGGGCTTCGCTGCCGACAGCGGGCCCGGCGAATCAACTTTTCCCGAATTTCCACTCCAGATCTGCGGGGAAATCGACCTGCATTTTCACGATATAGGCGGTCATATCCTCGCGGCGGAAGCGGAGGCTCTTGAAGGATGGAAAACGCGGGCCGCTTTTTCCATCCCTCCGCGCGGCCGGGCGGCGAAGATAGACCGGCCGGAGCACCGGCAACTCGCTCGCGCAATCCTCGGCCACGATGGTATCGATGGTCCGGACGCTTTTATATCCAAGCACCTTCGCCAGCATGGGCTTGATGAGGAGCGCCTCCTCCTCGAGTATCCGCGACGCGGGCCGCGGGTCGGGCCGGCTCCAGGCGGACTGTGAGTTCAGCTCCGTTGATTCTTTTCGTTTTTTGGTTTTTTTCTTCATCGGCGGCCCACCGGCGCCCGGCCCCCTCAGGCCACCGCCTCCGACAGTGGGAGAATCCGGCAGCCGCCGGGCCGGGCCTCGGCTATCCTCCGATTCGGGTAAAGCTGAACAATGAGGCGGTCCCGTCTCCGGTCGCGGTAGATCAGAACCACCCCCTTGTCGGGAAGCTCGAACCCCTCGTCCACCAAGTCGCGCAACTCGCGCTCGTGGGCTCCGATGTAGGATGCATGATCGTCCATTACAGTTCCTCCTCAAAAGAAATGTCCGGGCGGCCCGCGCTAGGAGGATTTTGGATGGGCTCCAGGGGGCGCCGGGGCACACGGGCGGAGCGGCCTTCATGCCCCGGCGCTTGGAAGTGAGTTGGGGTGGGAAATTGACAGGACGGGCCGCCCGGACAAATTCCGAATATTGAAACGAATCACCAACGCACCGCCCGGCCAACGGGCAGTGCGCTACGAGCCGGGAGGCATCGCCCCCCGCTCCTTCCGCCTCCCCCATAGAGACGAAATAAAAACGAAACTAAATATATACGAAAAAGAATACAAGATCGATATTTATTATTTAAATACGGACATTTTTGCCACTATTGATAAAACACCATTGAAAAAGAAACGATTACACCTGAGAATCACGGAAAGGGTTTCATACTGTTCGGCACCCGACCGGAAACGGCGGATGAGACCCGCGCGACATAACCCGGAGGTTTTTACTATGGACCCGCGCAGTTGGAGCCAAACCGCCGTGGGCTTCTTCTCACTGACGATGCTCTCACTAACGAGGCTTACACTGACGAGGCTCTCACTAGCGAGGCTCGTCCTTACAGGATTCGTCCTGGGGGGATTTATCCTGACAGGATTCGCATCGCCCGCCCTGGCGGCCAGCGCGCGCCTTGATCGGACGCCCGCCTCGGCGGCGGCGTATGAGGCCTTCGCCCTGAAGAAGGGTGAGCAACCGGCCAGCCGGCCCCTCACACCCAAAGACGGGCCCGCGGTCAACATCGACTGGCACCAGGCGTCGGCCTTTTGCAAGGCGCGGGGCAAACGCCTCCCCTCGGTGCAGGAGTGGACCGCCGCCTGCGAGGCGAGGGAACTCGATTTTCCGTGGTGGACCTGGGAGTGGACCCTGACGGACGTGAAGGGAGGCGAGGCGGGCTTCAAGTTGTTGTGTGGGCCGGGTGGGGACACCTGTGACTGCACCCACGCCTATCACACCACCTGGTCCAACGAGGTGAAGGGCTTCCGGTGCGCCCGGCCTCAGCCCAGTGTGACGCTCCTGCCCGGCTTCAAACTCCAGCCCGGTTTCAAGCTCCAGCGCCGGGCGGGGTCGCCATGATCTCCCGGCATACGACTCGGGCGAGATCGAAATCGGGATCTGATTTTTTGACTGTCTGCTCGAGGAGCCCGAAAACATGAAGAACAGGTCTGCCCGGCGTGTCAGGCTCCGCGGCGGGGCTAAAAGCCTCCTCCGCCTGGCCGCGCTCGCCATATTGGCGGCGGCCGCCTCGGGGTTCACCGGAAACCTGCCCAGCGGGCTGTTTAAACTAACCGAGGTCACCTCCTACCTTCACCTCCCCGCCCGGGTCACGAGGCTTCGATCGGTCGCCCCCGTCTACGGGAGCGACACGAACATCGCCGCGGTGGTTGTCAACTTTCCGGGACAAACCCTGCACATCGAAAGCAGCAACATGATCGCCGGCGCCACCGTGGACGAAACCCTCTTTAGCGTCATCGACGGCAATCCCGAGGCGCACGAGTTTCTCTTCTACGAAATCAGGAATATCGACGGGAAGACGGTGGGGTATCTCCTTGCGCGGGACGATTCGCTCGAGTTCGTCTCGCTCGGAATGGACGGGGAGATGTTCCTCTCGGCGCAGGACCCCGCCGAGCCCTAGCCCCGCATCACCCGCGCGAGGCACTAACCACGCGCCGGAGCGCCGTGTCCTCGTCGGAGCGAACTGACCACGGCGCTCATAGCTGATACGCTTCGGGCTTCATCCGGTATATTTTCGCGCCGCGCTCAGGCGCTCTCTGGCGGCGAGCCGCTTTTTCGGGAGGACTATCATGCCGTTCTATAAAATCTCGGAGATGGAGGCGAAGAAATCCAGCTCTGGGCCCGCCATGGCGAAATCCGTAGCGGGCGAATTAATGAAGGCGGGCGTTGTCACCTATCAGGATGGAGAGGGCCCGACCCCCCACTTTCACCCCAACGAGGAACAGTACATGCTCATGATCGAGGGGAAATTGAACATGATCCTCGGCGATGAAGAGCAAATCATCGAAAAAGGGGACATGGTCCATATCCCGCGCAATACGCGCCACGGGGTCGTCGCCGTGGGCGGGCCCGCCGTGTTTTTCGCGGTGAAGAGCCCCTGCGGGGACGGGAACCTGGATCAGGACTACAACCGGGCCGGGGACGCCGACGAGGTGATGGGGCGGTTGAAGCGGGGCCGGGCCGGAGGAGCCTAGCGCCGCCAGCCCAGCCGGTCGGCGACGCGGAGCACGATGTCGGACTTGTTCAGGCTGTAGATGTGAAAATGCCGGACGCCCGCCTCGATCAGACCTGAGATTTGCTCCGCTGTCAGGTCAGCCGATTTCTCTTTAAACCCCTCGGGGTCGCTCCGGTAGGGATCGAGCGCGGAGAGCACCCGTTCGGGTACGGCGGCCCCGCACATTCCCGCGAAGCGGACTACCTGGTCGAGGTCCCGTACCGGAAGAATCCCTGGCGCAACCGGGATATCGAGGCCCTGCGCCGCGGCCTCTTCGACAAATCTAAAATAGTCCGAGTTCTCGAAGAAAAACTGGGTGGCCGCATAATCGGCACCTGCCTTGGCCTTGGCGACAAAATGGCCGAGGTCTTTCGCCCGGTCCGGGGTCTCGGGATGCCCCTCCGGATACCCGGCCACCCCGATGGAGGAAACCCCGCCGGTCTCCCGGAGCCAGCGGACCAGATCGGCGGCGTATCGGAATCCCCCGGACACAGCCTCCTCCGGCGTCATCCCCTCCGGGATGTCCCCGCGAAGGGCCATGATATCGGTCATACCGCCCTCGCGGTAGGCCGAAAGGAGCCTGGAGAGCACCTCCTCGTTCGAGCCCACGCAGGTCAGGTGGGCCACCACTCGGCCTGGGTTGCGCTTCGCCAGTTCAAGAACGAGGTTCAGCGTCCCGTCCTGCGTGGAGCCGCCGGCGCCGTAGGTCACCGAGGTAAACGCCACCCGGAAGCCTTCCTGGATCAGGGCGGTCTCCTCCAGCAGGCGCACCTCCCCGTTTTTGGATTTCGGAGGAAACACCTCGATGGAAACGGTGACATCCGGTGAGCGAATTTTCTCAATGATCTCGGACATAAAACAGCCCTGCCTTTTTTCGTATCGTTCACGCACCCGGAAAATCAAAACAAGACCTTATACCGGACTCGCCTCCGGGGCGGTAGCCCTCTCATTCGGGATATGGGTCGCAGCCACCCGTGTCTCCACCCAAAAAACCCGCGCCCCAAAAAAAATTCCGGCGCGGGGAAAGCACCCCCGCGCCGGATAACTTTCAGCGTCCGCGTCAGCTCAGCCCGTCAATCGCGGCGAAAAGTTTTTCATCGTCGGGCAAATCCGGCGGGGAGGCCGTTACCTCGGCGTGGACGACCTTCCCCACCTTATCGATGAGGATTACCGCCCGGTTGCTGAAACCTTTTTCGTGCTCGAGCCCATAGGCCTTGACCGTTTCTTTTCCAAAAAAATCACTCAGCAGCGGGAAGGAGATGCCGGCCGATTCGGCCCAGGCGGCATGGGAAAAGGGGCTGTCCACGCTGATGCCGAGCACGGCGCAGTCCGCCCTCTCGAACCGATCGGCCTGGGCCGAGTAGGCGGGGAGCTGCTCGCTGCAAACCGGCGAGAAATCGAACGGATAGAAACAGAGAAGGACATTCTTTTTGCCCTTGTAGTCACCCAGCTTGATGTTGTCTCCCGCCCCCTCGGCCTGGGGCAGATCAAAATCGGGCGCCACATCGCCCACGTTCAGTGCCATCGCGCAAACCTCCATTCACCGAAATCCGCAGGCATTCACCGAAACCCGCGGGTCCTCGGGTTGAATTTAACCGAAAAAATCCCGGGAAATGGTTTACTTCGCCGCGTCGAAGCGGGCCTCCACCTCACCCCAGTTCACCACGTTCCACCAGGCGGCAACGTAGTCGGGGCGCCGGTTCTGGTAGTTGAGGTAGTAGGCGTGCTCCCAGACATCAATGCCGAGTAGCGGGACATAGCCCTCGGTGCGGACGCTGGTCTGGTTCGGCATGGCCTTGATCTCGACCGCGCCCGAGCCGGCCTTCGTGCAAAGCCAGCACCATCCACTCCCCTGAAGCGGCACCGCCGCCCCGGTGAATTTTTCCTTGAAGGCGGCAAAATCGCCGATGGCGCCGGCCAGCGCCCCGCCCGGCTCGCCCCCGCCCTCCGAGCTCATGGTCGCCCAGAAGATGCAGTGATTGTCGTAGCCGCCGCCGTGGAAGTTCAGCGCTCCCTGCTTGTCGGCGGGCGCGCTCGAGAGATTCGAGAGAATATCCTCGATACTTTTACTTTCAAGATCGGTGCCCGCGACCGCGTTGTTCAGGTTGGTGAGGTAGGTATTGTGGTGCTTGGTGTGGTGGATCTCCATCGTACGAGCGTCGATATGAGGCTCAAGGGCATCGTAGGCATATTTGAGTTCCGGCAGTTCAAAGGCCATTGGCTTGTTCTCCTTGTCTTAAAAGCGGCCGCGTTCTCGTAAGAAACGGCCATGGGGACATATTAACTTGGGGCTTATCGCCCAACCCTGGGCGACTCATGACCCGGACACAAAATCGGTGAACGCCGTCCAAAAAGTACGGCGAAAAATTCGATCTCGATTTCAGAAAAAAAAGAACACCTCTCCAAGAGGAGCGCATACTATTCAAGACCCATGCCCCCGTCAATTTCGTAGCTGAAGTATATTCAAGATATTCCACATCTTTTTCTCGAAAATAAAATCACCGCGCCAGCCCACGCCACCGGACGAATCAAAAAACTATAGAAAACCGATTGTCCGGGACCAGATGCCCTGACTCATCCTGGACATCGAGCCCGGAGACCGAGCCCGAAAATATCAATGGCCGGACCTCCCCTTTTGTGATTCGTCCCCCTCCGGGGACCGGACCGCTTCCTCGGTGTTTACTCCTTCCATTCTAAAATTGGTGGCCCCGCTCATGGCAATATAATCACCAGCGGAATTGGCGGGACGATGCAGCGAAAATATCCCGAACGCTAAAAAGCCTTACTTTCCAGCTATTTAGGAAAATTCATCTTTTTTTCGGGAAGAAGGAATAACCCGTCCACGCCGCGCGTTACTTGATTGAACATAGGAATCCGGACTCTTGCATTGCCGTTCGGTGCGGGGGGGGGATCATACGCGGACTCCCCTCTTCTCCCTCCCGCTCGAACGGCGATTTTTTATCCTGAAATCTCCCCGAATTATTCCTATCTTGAGCCAATATCCCGCCGATTTATTGTATTCACGGGCCGATTTATATAATCCTCGTAAGATGATATCTTTTATCATATAAGCTCGTATTCATAGGTTCCCTCAGCACGAGGCCGTCGTCCGGATAATCGCCGGGCTTTCGGCCTGATTTCACCGAGGCTCAATCAAATGCTGTCCACGATCGAAAAAGCGCTATTTCTCAAAACCGTCAAGCTTTTCGAATCCATGACCCCCGAGCAACTCAAAATTCTCACCAACATCTCCGAGGAAATGACCTATCGGACCGGGGAGGAGTTGTTCCAGGAAGGCGACCCGGCGGATTTCCTATATGTCATCGTTGACGGCCAAATCGATATCGTAAAAAACCACGGAGACCCCGAGGAGGTTCGGCTCGCCGTTCTGGGCGAAAAACAATCGTTCGGCGAAATGGCGCTCTTTGGTTCCGAAGGCCGCTCCGCCAGCGCGTTCGCCAGCGCGGATTCGACATTCCTCGCCATGAGAAAAGAACACCTCCTCCTCCTCATCCAGGAAAACCCAGCGATTTCGACAGCCATCGTGTTTCAGCTGGCCAATATCATCCGGGATAACAACCGGCAGCAGTCGATGGGAGAGAGTTCCGCCGCCGGGGAGGCGGGCGAGGGCGCCGAGCTTCGCCAGTTTTTTCGCTACTCTTTTCCGGGGATCGTGGATATCCCGGCGCTCTCCGACGATCCGGGAGTCGGGATTGTACCTGACCAACCTGATAGAAGACCTTCTCGACTTCGAGCGGATCGATTCGGGTAAAGTGAATCTGGACCTGAAGGAAGTTTCCATCAACGATCTCGTCACGCGCGTCGCGGAAACCGGAGCGCCACAGATTTCAGACAATATTTCCCTCGTCCTTGACCTCAACCCCGCCTGCCGGAAGGTGTTTTGCGACCCAGTGCGCATCCGCCAGATGCTCACCAACCTGCTCGACAACGCCGTCAAATATTCTCCCGGCGGAGGTGAGATCCACATCCGGACGGCGACGAGCTCGGATGAGATATGGGTCAGCGTCTCGGACACTGGAATCGGCATGAACCCGTCGGAAATGCAGGGTATTTTTGAGCGCTTCAGCCAACTCGAGAGCGGCTACCAGAGAAGATCGGGCGGCCTGGGTATCGGACTCAGCCTGATCCGCGAACTCATCGAACTCCACGGCGGGCAAATTTGGGTCGAGAGCGAAAAGGGGAAGGGGAGCGAATTCACCTTTTCACTGCCGTTCGCTTCGCCTCCGCCAATTCCTCCGGCGGCTCGGAGACGCCGGCTCAACCAGACACCGCCCAGGCGAATCCCTGGGACGGCAGGTCGATTCTGATCGTTGACGATCTGGAGCACTACCACGAGTACATGCGCCTGTTGATGGCGACCGCCTCTCCCCTCCACTCGGCTTACAACGGCCAGGAGGCGATCGACCTCGCCCGGAGCGAGCGGCCCGCTCTTATCCTGATGGACCTGCGGATGCCCGTCATGGACGGCTTCGACGCCATCGAAACCCTCAAGAAAGACCCCCTCACGCAGAAGATTCCGATACTCGCCGTGACGGCCCAGGTCATGGAGCAGGACCGGAACCGCTCTATCGAACTCGGGGCCAATGGCTTCGTGACAAAACCCATCAACATCGAAAACTTCCAGAGCGAAATCAACCGGGTCATCGGCTAGGCGGGAGCGGACCCCGGCCTATCGCTTCCCGGCTCGACCCGCTAAACTATTGCCATACGTTCAATTTTTATCTTCGCGGCGCCTCCGAACGCGCCCGCAAGGAGTCCTCATGTCCATCGCCTCGGAAGTCAGCACCGACCTTCTCTGGAAACACCTTGAGTCCATCTGTCAGTGGGAGCGCTACACCGGAACGCCCGGCGAGAACCGGGCGGTTGAATACATCGCAGGCGAGCTCGGGGCGCTGGGCATCGACGTGAAGGTCCACGAATTCGACGCCCTGATCAGCATCCCCGGCAAGACATCGCTCGATATCCTGGGCGCCACGCCCGAGCACATCCCCGCCATCACCGCCGTCTTCGGGGCCTCGACGGGCGAGGCCGGCGTGACGGGCAACGCCGTTTATGTGGGCGAGGCCCTGGCCCCCGAAGGCCCCGTTGCCGGGCGGATTATCGTGGCCGAGCGGATGCTCTCCCCCGGCCGCTTTTATGCCTTCGAGCGCGCCGGCGCAATCGGGCAGGTCTACGTCAACATGGGCTATGCCCACGAGATAACGGTCTCGACCGTCTGGGGCTCGCCCACCCCCGAGAGCGTGGGCCGCCTTCCTGTCACGCCAGTCGTCACCCTGTCGCGCGGGCAGGGCCAGGGGCTGATCGATCTCGTCAAATCGCGCGTCGAGGTCAAGCTTCGCATCCACGCCGAGACCGACACAAAATGGCGCCGGACCAAAATGCCGGTCGCCTCGATTCCTCCCCCCTCGGGAAGCGGGGAGTACGTCCTCGTCGCGGGCCATCTCGACTCCTGGCAGTTTGGCGCCAACGACAACGGCGCCGGCGACACCACACTGATGGAGCTGGCCCGGCTCATGCACAACCACCGGGGCGAACTCAGGCGCGGCCTCCGCGTCGCCTGGTGGAACGGCCATTCGCACGGC
>JAPYQX010000063.1 GCA_029937135.1 Nitrospinota bacterium | reverse complement strand
GTCCTCCTCTACTCCGTTCAGGAATACACCTGGATCCGATTCCCGACGGCTCATCTCATCACATTTGGATTATTCATCATCGTTGTCGCCCGGTTCATGCCGCGCGGGCTCATGGGATTCGCGATAGTCAAGGGCTGGGCCCGGAAGGGGATGGTTCACTAAAGAGCCAAAAAAACAAATGCCTGAAACAAATGAAATTGCTCTCACGGTCAAGAATTTGAAAAAGCACTTCGGCGGCATCAAGGCCGTCGATGGGTGCAGCTTCGAGGTTCCCAAGGGGAAAATTTCGGGCCTGATCGGACCCAACGGCTCTGGAAAAACCACGACTTTCAACCTGATGACGGGCATCCTCGGGGCGGACAGCGGCGAGGTGATCTATCGGGGCGAAAATATCGTTAATCTGAGGCCCTACAAGGTATTTAACAAGGGAATCAGCCGGACCTTCCAGATTACGCGCATTTACCGCGAGATGACGGTGTTCGAGAACATGCTCTCGGCCTCGAGCATGCGCGTGCCAGAGCGCGAGGCGCGCGCCACGGCCGAACACCTCATGGAATTCGTCACCCTGACGAAGCTTCGCGGGGAGTACGGCGGGAACCTTTCCTACGGTCAGCAAAAGCTTCTCGAATTCGCGCGCGCGCTGATGACCGACCCGGACGTTATTCTCCTGGACGAGCCCGCCGCCGGCGTCAACCGGACGCTCCTCAAGTCTCTTCTCGAGCACATCCATTTCCTCCAGGAGGAGGAGGGAAAAACCATCCTCATCGTCGAACACGATATGAACGTCATCATGAATCACTGCGAGAAAATCTTCGTGTTGGACTACGGGGTGAAAATCGCCGAAGGCCCACCCGAGGAAATCCAGAACAACGAGAATGTCATCGAAGCATATTTCGGGCGAAAATAAATGAGCTTACTGGAACTGAAAAGTATTGATGCGGGCTACGGCCGCATCCAGATTCTCCACGACGTTTCTCTCGATGTGAACGAGGGCGAGGTGGTCTGCGTCATCGGTCCCAACGGCGCGGGAAAATCCACCACGTTCAAGGTCATCATGGGCTTCATCAACTACCTGGGCGGTGAGATAACCTTCAATGGAAACAACATCGTCGGCTTGAGGCCCGATCAAATCCTCGGCGAAGGGCTCGGCTACGTGCCCCAGGGGCGGATCGTGTTCAACCAGATGACCGTGCGCGAAAATCTCGAAATGGGCGCCTACATCGAGCGGGACCAGAAAAAGGTGGCCCAGTCGATGGAGAACGTCTTCGAATTCTTTCCCCGCCTCGCCGAGCGCCAAAAGCAGCTGGGCGGCACCATGAGCGGCGGGGAGCAGCAGATGCTGGCCATGGGCCGGGCGCTGATGACCCGCCCCCGGATGATCATGATCGACGAGCCTTCGCTGGGTCTCAGCCCCCGGTTCGTGACCGAGGTTTTCGAATTGATAGCCCGCCTTGCGAAGGAGGGGTTGACGATCATGGTGGTCGAGCAAAACGCCGCCCGCGCCCTCGAAATTTCCGACCGCGGCTATGTCCTCGAGTTGGGCCGGAACCGCTTCGAGGGTACCGGGAAGGAACTCCTCGACAACCAGGATGTCCGAAGGATGTACCTCGGCGGCTGACGCGGCCGATCCCCGCCGCCATTTCCGGGCGGGGCCTCTTCTCATCTGGCAATTCTCTTCTGCCACTCTTCTTCTGGATACCCCTAACTGTTTCAGATTGCTTGCCTTTTCCCCGCCAGCGGGATTGGTGTATTGTTTGCCGCCGGGAGGATGGAGCGGTATGATTCGCGTCAAGATTTGCGGCGTAACGACGGTGGACGATGCCCGCTATGCCCTTGATTGCGGAGCGGATGCGCTGGGCCTCAATTTCGTACCCGGGACGCCCAGGTGCCTCGACGAGGCGGCGGCGGCCGGAATTTTGGCGGGGTTGCCTCCGTTCGGGCTCCGGGTCGGCGTGTTCGTGGACGAAACCGCCGAGCGGGTGGAGTCGATCGCCCGGCGAATCGGCCTGGACGCCGTGCAGCTCCACGGGGAGGAAACCCCCGAGACCTGCGGCCGTCTCATTGATAGCGGCCTGCGGGTGATTCGGGCCCTTCGCGTAAGGGGCGAGGAGACCATCGAGGAAGCTGCCCGCTACCCGGACTGCACCATACTTCTCGATGCTTTTGTGGAAGGCGAGCTCGGCGGCACGGGGAAGAGCTTTGATTGGTCGCTGGCCCGCGAGCTGGCCTCCGGCCGGGAGGTGATTCTCTCGGGGGGGCTGAAGCCCGGAAACGTCGCCGAGGCTGTCCGTCAGGTCAGCCCCTACGGGGTGGATTCGAGCAGCGGGATAGAAGGGCGGGTTCCGGGGCGAAAAGATCCGGCGCTGGTCAGGGAATTTATCGAGAACGCGCGGCTTGCCGCGGCTCAACGGAACTGATTGCGGGGACGAGATGGAAAAGATTGCCAATAAAGGGCGCTTCGGAATTTTCGGGGGTAGATATGTCCCCGAAACCCTTATGCCGGCCCTTGAGGAACTGGAAGCCGCCTATGACGAGGTTCGTGAGGACCCCGCCTTCAAGGCCGAGCTTGCCGCGATTTTGGATAAATACGTCGGCCGCCCGACCCCGCTCTATCATGCCGCGCGGCTTTCCGGGGAACTGGGCTCGCTCAAGATTTATCTCAAGCGCGAGGATTTGTGCCACACGGGTGCCCACAAGATCAACAACACCCTCGCGCAGGTCCTCCTGGCCAAGCGGCTCGGGAAAAAACGCATCATCGCCGAAACCGGAGCGGGCCAGCACGGCGTCGCCACGGCCACGGCCGCCGCGCTCTTCGGGCTCGAGTGCGATGTCTATATGGGTGAGGAGGATATCGACCGCCAGGCGCTCAACGTATTCCGGATGCGCCTTTTGGGGGCCCGGGTGATTCCGGTGACCTCGGGCAGCCGCACCCTCAAGGACGCAACGAACGAAACCCTGCGGGACTGGACCGCCTCGGTCCGAACGACGCACTACATCATCGGCTCCGTTGTGGGGCCCGATCCGTTTCCGCGCATGATCCGGGATTTCCAGTCGGTCATCGGCCGCGAGGCGCGCGGCCAGATTCTCGAGGCCGAGGGGCGGCTTCCCGACGTTTGCGTCGCCTGCGTGGGAGGTGGAAGCAACGCCATCGGCCTTTTTCACCCGTTTTTGGATGATGCCGGCGTCGAGCTCATCGGGGTCGAGGCCGCGGGCCGCGGAATCGAGACCGGGGAGCACGGCGCCTCGCTCAATGCCGGGCGCGTGGGCGTGCTGCACGGATGCCAGATGTTTTTGCTCTACGACGACGACGGGCAGATCATCCCCGCCCACTCGGTATCGGCGGGGCTCGACTATCCCGGCGTCGGGCCGGAGCACTCTTTTATCAAGGACTCGGGCCGGGCGCGGTATCACGCCATCGGGGATACGGACGCCCTGCGGGGATTCAAGCGCCTTTCGCTCCTGGAGGGAATTATACCAGCTCTCGAGAGCGCGCACGCCATCGCCTTCCTTAGCGTTCTGGCCGAGGAAGTCCGTCAGGCGGGCGGGACAAAAACGGTTCTGGTATGTCTCTCGGGCCGGGGAGACAAGGATGTCCAGCAGGCCGAGGGCCTGCTGCGCGAGCTTTCGGACGATGAGGCGAAGGGGTGATGCAAAGCTCGGGAAGATTCGAAGCGCTTTTTAAGCGCCTCTCCGCCGAGGCGCGCGCGGGTCTCTACCCTTTTGTCGCGGCGGGGGACCCGAATTTGGCCTTCACCCGGCGGCTGATTCCTGCGCTGGCTGCTGCCGGAGCCGACGGGTTCGAGATCGGGGTTCCGTTCAGCGATCCGCTCGCGGACGGGCCGACGATTCAACGGGCGAGCATGCGCTCGCTCAAGGGCGGAACCACGCTTCGAGGCGTCATCGATCTGGTCGCCGAGGTGCGGGCCGAGGCGCCCGACCCGCCAATGGTGCTGATGACCTACTATAATCCGATCATCGCGTTCGGATTGAAGGAATTTTGCGCCGAGGCGGCCCGCGCCGGCGCTGACGCGGTCATCGTGCCCGACCTTCCGCCCGAGGAGGCCGGCGAGTTGCTCAAGGCGATGGCCGAGGTGCCGCTCGAGCCGATTTTCATGCTTGCCCCAACAAGTACGGACGCGCGAATTGATCTCGTCAACCGATCCGGAGGCGGATTTATCTACTATGTCGCGCAGATGGGGGTTACGGGTGCGAGAGACACCCTGGCCCCCGACCTGGGCGGCGCTCTAGAGCGGATCAACCGGGTGAAGAACCGCCCGGTGGCGGTCGGCTTCGGTATCAAGACCCCGGAGCAGGCGGCCGAGGCGGGTGCGCTCGGTGACGGCGTGATCGTGGGCAGCGCCCTGATCGATGTCATGGAAAATGAAGATGCGGAAGAGGAAAAAATCGGTGCGGCCTGCCGGTATATCGCATCTCTCAGGAGCGTGCTCGAAAAATCCAGGACAACCACCTGATTTCAGTCTTCGTATCTACGATGGTTTCGCAGAATAGCTGAAGGAACGAATCATGTCCGAAAGAACGCTTTACGACAAAATTTGGGACAGCCACATCGTTACCAGACTTGAATCGGGGCAGTATCAGCTTTTCATCGGGCTGCACCTGATTCACGAGGTGACAACGCCCCAGGCATTCGCCGCCCTGA
The DNA here is from genome assembly GCA_029937135.1 of Nitrospinota bacterium. GTDB lineage: Bacteria > UBA8248 > UBA8248 > UBA8248 > UBA8248 > UBA8248. Next base: position 7,043 of record JAPYQX010000063.1, on the reverse strand, counting down.
AAGAACACGGCTCGAAAGTCGCTTTTCCCGGGAGGACCGTCGCCACGGCCGATCACATCACGCCCACGCTCTCTCAAATCAGGCCTTTTAAGGACGATCAGGCCGAGGCGATGATGTCGGCCCTTGAGCAAAATGTGGACGAGTTCGGGGTCCGCTTCCTGAACTGGGACTCGGGAATGCAGGGAATCGTCCACGTCGTTGGCCCGGAACTGGGGCTCTCCCAGCCGGGGATGACGATCGCCTGCGGCGACAGCCACACGAGCACCCACGGCGCGGTGGGTTCCCTCGGTTTCGGCATCGGGACGACCGAGGTGGGTTTTGTCCTCGAGACCCAGACCATTGTGCTCAACCGCCTCAAGGTTCACCGGGTCGCCGTGGACGGCGAGCTTGGGCCCGGCGTTTTCGCCAAGGACGTGATTCTCAGAATCATTCACGATCTGGGAATCAAGGGCGGGCTCGGGAATGCCTACGAGTACGCCGGCGAGGTCATCGGGAACATGACGATGGAGGAGCGGATGACCGTCTGCAACATGAGCATCGAGGGCGGGGCCCGGATCGGCTACGTCAATCCCGACGAGACGACCTATGCCTATCTTGAGGGCAGGGAATTCTCCCCCAAGGGAGGGGATTTCGACCGTGCGAAGGTGTACTGGAAATCCATCGCCTCGGAGCCCGATGCTGTTTACGACCGGGAGACGGTGATTGACGGAGGAACCATCGAACCCATGGTAACGTGGGGGATCAATCCGGGTCACTCCATCGGCATCTCGGAAAAACTTCCGTCCCCGGACTCGTTTACCGGAGAGGATGTCAAAACGGCGGAGCTGGGTTATGCGCACATGGCCCTGAAGCCCGGCGACGCCATCGCGGGAACGAAGATAGAGGTCGCCTTCCTCGGTTCTTGCACCAATTCGCGGCTTTCCGATCTCAGGGAAGGGGCGAGAATAATCAAGGGCAACAAGGTTCATTCCAAAGTGAAGATGCTGGTCGTGCCGGGCTCCCAGCGGATCAAGGCACAGGCCGAGGAAGAAGGGCTGCACGAAATTTTCCTCGAGGCCGGAGCGGAGTGGCGCGCCGCGGGCTGCTCGATGTGCCTGGGGATGAACGAGGATAAACTCGTCGGAACCGAGCGGAGCATTTCCACCTCGAACCGGAACTTCATCGGCCGGCAGGGAAGCCCCCACGGAAGGACGCACCTGGGCAGCCCGGCCATGGTTGTTGCCTCGGCCATCGAGGGTTGCCTGGCCAATCCGGCGGAAATGACGGGAGACTGAAATGAGCGATGAAATCAGACGAATCAGCGGCCGGGCGCTACCGTTCCCCGGCGACGACATCGACACCGACCGGATAACCCCGGCCCGGTTCTTGACGGCCTTGACGTTCACGGGGATGGAAAAAGCGCTTTTTTGCGATGAGCGGGAGAACACGCCCGACCATCCCATCGACAACCCCGACTACAAGGGGGCCAATATTCTTTTTGTCGGAAAGAATTTTGGTTCGGGCTCCTCGCGGGAGCACGCTCCCCAGGCCATCAAGCGGTTTGGAATCGAGGTGATCGTGGGCGTCTCATTCGCCGAGATATTCGCGGGAAACTCCCTGGCTATCGGGATGCCATTGATGACGGCCCCCCCCGAGGAGATTCACCGGCTCATCACGCATACGCAAAAAAATCCGAAAACAAAATACACGGCTGATCTGGAATCGCTGACGCTATCCTGGGGTGAAGAAAGCGTGGCGGTCGAGATGCTCGAGGAGCGGCGTCAGTCCTTTCTCAAGGGAAACTGGAATGTCGTCGCGATACTCCGCACGAATCTGCCCCTGGTGCGGGAGGTGGCCGAAAAGCTTCCCTATGTCAATAATTTTCAGTCCTGATGTTGAGCTAAATTTCAGGCCTGGTTTCGCTTGACGGTTTTTATTAGAGGATGAGGGAAATTGGCTGATTACAAGATTGGGGTAATACCCGGAGACGGAATCGGGCAGGAAGTGACCGCCCACGCACGAAATATTCTTGAGCTGACGGGCGAACGCTTTGGCGTCTCGTTCGAGTTCCGGGAGGGCATGGCCGGCGGAACGGCCTACGATGCCACTGGCGACCCGTTTCCAACGGAAACCCGGGAACTGCTCGCCGAGAGCGACGCTTGTCTTTTCGGCGCGGTGGGCGGCCCCAAGTGGGACAGCCTCCCGCGCGAGAAACGCCCGGAGGCGGCGATTCTGGGGCTCAGGAAAGAATTCGGCCTGTTCGCCAATCTACGGCCGGCAACAATGTTCGAGCCTCTCGTTGACGCATCGACTCTGAAGGCCGAGGCCGTACGCGGGCTGGATTTGCTTGTCGTCCGCGAGGGTGTGGGCGGCATCTACTTCGGCGAGCCCCGGAAGACCGAGCAGATCAGCCCCGACGAGGAGCGCGCCGTCGATACGATGGTCTACTCCTCCTCCGAGATCAGGCGGATCGTGCGCGTCGGGTTCGAGATGGCCTCGGTCCGCCGCAAAAAACTTCTTTCGGTGGATAAAGAAAATGTCCTCGAAACCAGCCGCCTCTGGAGAAAGGTGGCCGGCGAGGTGGCCCGGGATTTTCCGGAGGTCGAGATTTCTCATATGTACGTGGACAATGCGGCGATGCAGCTCATCCGCGACCCGCTCCAGTTCGATGTGATCGTCACCGGAAACATGTTCGGCGATATTTTGAGCGACGCGGCCTCGATGCTCACCGGCTCGATCGGTATGCTCGCCTCGGCGAATCTCAACGAGGCGGGGTTCGGGGTGTTCGAGCCGGTTCACGGCACCGCGCCCGACATCGCCGGGCAGGACAAGGCCAACCCGATTGCGGCCATCATGTCGTCTGCGATGTTGTGCCGCTATGCGCTCAAGTGCGCTGATATGGCGGACGCCATCGAGGCGGCCGTGTCGAAAGCGCTCGACGGGGGCCTTCGCACCCCGGACATCCACACCAGCGGAACGACGCTGGTGGGCTGCGCCGCGATGGGCGAGCGGGTGGCGGAGCTGGTTCGGGAGTTGGGGGAGGACTGATCGTGAGTGGTTTGCGGGTTGCTGTCGCGGGCGCGACCGGGGCCGTGGGGCGGGAGATGCTCTCGATTCTCGCGGAGCGGAACTTCCCCGCCGCCGAGGTTGTCCCGCTCGCCAGCGAGCGGAGCGAGGGGAAATCCATTTCCTATGCCGGTGGCGAGATCCGGGTGAAACGCCTCGGCCATGATTCCTTCGAGGGTGTGGACCTCGCGCTTTTTTCGGCGGGGGCCGCGCGCTCTCTTGAATTCGCGCCCTCTGCCGTCAAGGCGGGCGCCGTGGTGGTGGACAATTCGAGCGCCTACCGGATGGACCCGGAGGTGCCTTTGGTCGTGCCCGAGGTGAACGCCGGGGTGCTCGCCTCGCACAAGGGCATCATCGCCAATCCGAATTGCTCGACGATTCAGATGGTCGTCGTCCTCAAACCCATCCACGAGAGGGTGGGCATCCGGCGGGTAGTGGTGAGCACCTATCAGGCCGTCAGCGGGGCCGGACAGAGCGCGGTGGACGAGCTTCGGGGGCATGTGGAGGCCGCGGGCAGTGCCCCGGTCAGTGCCGCTGGCAGCGCCTCGGCTAGTGGCGGGCCGTCCGGGGCCGGGGAGGCCGCGCAACTGATCGCTTTTAACTGTCTTCCTCAAATCGATGTCTTTCTCGATGAAGGCGACACCAAGGAAGAGCGGAAAATGGTTAACGAGACCCGCAAGATTCTCGGCGTGCCCGATCTTCCGGTAAGCGCCACTTGTGTGCGCGTTCCGGTCTACAACGCGCACTCCGAGTCGGTGAACGTGGAGACGGAGCGGCCTCTCTCGCCCGGGGAGGCGCGCGAGCTTCTCGCCGCCGCCGCCGGTATTGAGGTGATCGACGACCCCGCCCGGCTCGCCTATCCGACGGCGCTTTTCGCCTCGGGACACGACCCGGTCTATGTCGGGCGCATCCGCCGCGATTCGTCAGTCACTAATGCGCTCAATATATGGATCGTCTCGGACAATCTTCGAAAGGGCGCGGCGCTCAACGCCGTGCAAATCGCCGAGACGCTTATCGAAATGAACCTGTTGAGGGCTGCCTAGCGAAGCCGTCCCGCGGCCAGAGTAGAGGGCCGCGTTGAGAAGCCGCTTCGCGGCCGGAGAGGAAAAAAATTGGCGGAAGCAACCATCGGCGTTATCGGAGGCAGCGGTCTCTATAAGATGGAGGGCCTGACCGAGGTCGAGCGTGTCGAACTCGACACCCCCTTCGGCGCGCCCTCGGCCCCTTATATTCTCGGAACTTTATCGGGAAAGCGAGTCGTGTTTCTCCCCCGCCACGGCGAGGGGCATGTCCTCATGCCCGGCGAAATTCCCTTCCGGGCGAACATTCATGGTTTCAAGCAACTTGGCTGTGAGTGGCTGATCTCGGCCAGCGCGGTGGGGAGCCTCAGGGAGGATATCCATCCGGGCGAGATTGTCATTCCGGATCAGTTCATCGACATGACGCGAAACCGCATCGGCACTTTTTTCGGCGGAGGGGTTGTCGCCCACGTCCCGATGGCTGATCCGGTTTGCACGAAGCTGAGCGAAATTCTCCTGGCCGCGGCGGAGCTTGTGGGCGCGAGCGTCCACGCGGGAGGGACATATGTCTGCATGGAGGGTCCCCAATTCAGCACGCGCGCCGAGAGCTTTCGCTACCGTGCATGGGGGGCCTCGGTGATCGGGATGACAAATATGCCCGAGGCCAAGCTTGCCCGGGAGGCCGAAATCAGCTATGCCACCCTCGCCCTGCCCACCGATTACGACTGTTGGCACGAGGAGGAGGAGTCGGTCAGCGTCGAAATGCTCATCGAAACCCTCCGTCGCAACGTCGCCCTCGCCCAGAAAATCATCATCGAGGCCGTTCGCCATATCGAGGGACCGAGCCCGTTCGAGGGCCTTCTCGCGACCGCCATCATCACCGACCCCGCGCATATTTCCGCCGAGGCGAGGGAGCGGCTGAAACTCCTGATCGGAAAATATCTGCCATGAAATCTCACACGCGCTCAGAGGCCCTGTTCCGGGCCGCCCAAAAACGCATCCCCGGCGGGGTGGACAGCCCGGTCCGCGCTTTTCGCGGTGTGGGCGGCTCCCCGCTGTTCATCGAACGGGGGGAGGGGAGCCGGGTCTGGGACGCCGATGGAAATGAATACATCGACTATGTTCTCTCCTGGGGGCCGCTGATCCTCGGACATGCGCACCCGCGCGTGGTGGCGGCGGTTCGCGAAGCGGCGGGGCGGGGGATGAGCTACGGCGCCCCAACGGCCGCCGAGACCGACCTGGCCGAGCTCGTTCATGAGGCCTACCCGTCGATGGAACTCCTCCGGTTCGTCAACTCGGGCACCGAGGCCACGATGTCGGCGCTCCGGGTCGCACGGGGCTTCACCGGGCGAGACCTCATCGTCAAGTTCGAGGGCTGCTACCACGGCCACGCCGACGGTCTCCTCGTGAAGGCGGGGAGCGGCGGCGCCACACTGGGAATCCCCGACAGCGCGGGCGTCCCGGCCGACTACGCCCGCAACACGCTCACACTTCCCTACAACGACGCCGAGGCGCTGGAGAATCTCTTTCTGAGCGAGGGGAAAAATATCGCCGCGCTCATTCTCGAGCCCATAGGCGGCAACATGGGCCTCGTCCCTCCCAAAGAGGGTTTTATGGAAATGGTGAGGCGCGCGACCAAGGGCTCGAACTCGCTCCTCATTTTCGATGAGGTGATGACAGGATTTCGCGTGGCCCGCGGCGGAGCGCAGTCGCTCTTTGGTATCCAGCCCGATCTCACCACACTGGGCAAGGTGATCGGCAGCGGAATGCCGGTGGGCGCCTACGGCGGGCGGCGCGAGGTCATGGAGGTGGTCGCTCCCCTGGGGCCCGTCTATCAGGCGGGAACCCTCTCCGGGAACCCGTTGGCGATGGCGGCGGGCATCGAAACCCTTCGCATCATTAAGGAAGAGGGTCTTCCCGAGGCGCTCGAGGAGCGGGGCCGCCAGCTCGAGGAGGGGATGGCCGAGGCCGCGCGCGCGGCGGGGGTGGCCACCTGGGGCGTTCGCCGGGGGTCGATGTTTTGCACATTTTTCCAGGAAGGCCCGGTCCGCGACTTCGCCGATGCCCAGCGCTCGGACACGGAAAAGTTCGCCCGCTTCTTCCACGCGATGCTGGATCGCGGGGTATCCATCGCGCCGAGCCAGTTCGAGGTGGGTTTCCTCTCCTCGGCCCATACGGCGGCCGACATCGAGGCGACCCTCGAAGCAGCGCGCGGGGCGTTTGCCGCTATCTAGGCCGCTTGTTGTAGAATGAAAAAGCCCCCCCGCCCGGGCCGGAGCGCAACCGAACCTTGACGAGTTCGAGACAAGATACCCGCAACGATAAACCGGACCGCTACCTTTACTGGCTGGTGGGGGGGGTCTGCGCCATTCTCCTGGGCGCCGCGATTCTCGGGAGGGACGGCTTGCTGGCCGTAATCGTCAATCAACGCAGAATAGGCGAATTGCGGGGCGATGTGGCTCGCCTCCACGAGGAAAACCGCGTTCTCCAAAACCAGATACAATCCCTCCGGAGCGATCTTACCTACATCGAACGAATCGCCCGGGAGGACCTGGGCCTCGTGAAACCGGGTGAGACGGTCTATGAGTTCATTCCCGCCGGAAAGCGCGGCGGCGGGAAAGCCGGGAAGCAGCCCTGAACCCAGGAACTTTAAACCCTGAGCCAGGACTTTAAGCCTTGAGCCCTTGACACCAGGTCCCCAAGCCTTTAAATCATTTGTACATTTCGGTGCGGGGTGGAGCAGCTGGTAGCTCGTTGGGCTCATAACCCAAAGGTCCCTGGTTCGAATCCAGGCCCCGCTACCAACAATTCAACGGGTTACGGCTTTGCCGTAACCCGTTTTTGTTTGGAGGTGTCCATATAGGTGTCCAGTCGATGCACAGCGGACGCCTTATGGTCGGCGCTGAGGTGAGAATACCTGAGGGTCATCTGAATCGTCTTGTGGCCGAGTAGGTCCTTCACCGTGGCCAAGTCCACGCC
>JAPYQX010000062.1 GCA_029937135.1 Nitrospinota bacterium | reverse complement strand
CCGCCTACCCGTATGTGGATTTCACAATCCCCGTCGGGGAAAACGGCGATGTCTATGATCGCTATCTGGTGCGGCTCATCGAGATGCGCGAGAGCGCGAAAATCATCGTTCAGTGTCTCGACATGCTCCCGGCGGGGCCGGTGAGCTGCAAGACCCCCCGGACGATTAAGCCCCCGGCGGGCGAAATCTATCACAGCATCGAAAACCCGAAGGGGGAATTCGGGTTTTACATCGTGAGCGACGGGACGGAGACGCCCTACCGGGTCCGTATCCGTCCGCCCTCATTCATCAACCTCGCCGGCCTGAAAAAGCTGTGCGTGGGCGAGCTGTTGGCCGACGTTATCGCGGTCATCGGCAGCATCGATATCGTCTTGGGCGAGTGCGACCGCTAGCACGCGCCGAAAAGGGATTCTTGACCAAAAATGATTGCTGAACTGATTGCCGCTTTTTTGAAAATCGCTCTTGTGCTCGGGACCATCTCGCTCGTGGTGGCTTACCTGACCTACCTCGAGCGCAAGATCATCGGGCATATCCAGATGCGCATGGGGCCGATGCGGGTCGGCTGGCACGGGTTGCTCCAGCCCATCGCCGACGGGCTCAAGCTCTTCCTCAAAGAGGACATCATCCCCTCGAAGGCGGACAAGATCGTATTCGTCATCGCGCCGATTATGGTGCTGGTGCCCGCGTTCGTGGTCTATTCCGTGTTGCCGTTCGATGAGAATTTCTACATTACCCAGGTCAACGTGGGCCTTTTCCTCGTCCTGGCGGTGAGCTCGCTCGGCGTTTTCGGCATCGTCATGGCGGGCTGGGCCTCCAACAGCAAATACAGCCTGCTGGGGGCGTTCCGCAGCGCGGCCCAGATGCTGAGCTACGAAATTTTCCTGGGCTTCTCTCTTATCGGGCCGCTCATGCTGGCCGGCTCGCTCAACTTCCAGAATATCGTTAGAGCCCAGGCGGACGTCTGGTTCATCTTTTATCAGCCACTCGCGTTCATCGTGTTTTTCATCGCGGCGCTCGCCGAGACGAACCGCATTCCCTTTGACCTGCCCGAGGCCGAGACGGAGCTGGTGGCCGGGTTCCACACCGAGTACAGCGGGATGAAATTCGCTTTCTTCTTCCTGGCCGAATATGCCAACATCATGGCGGTCTCCACCGTCGGGATCGCCGTTTTCTTCGGCGGCTGGGGCGGTATCGATGCGATACCGCTCCCGGGCATCGTCTGGTACCTGATGAAGATGGCGGTCATGATTTTCGTGTTTATCTGGATACGGGCGACGCTGCCCCGCTACCGCTACGACCAGTTGATGCGGGTGGGGTGGAAGTTCATGTTCCCGCTCGCGATCTTAAATATTTTCGTGACAGGTTTGGTGAAGTTCCTGTTTCTCTAAAGGCGAGAGGCATCGGTTTTGGAACTGCTTTTCTTTTATATGTTCTCGGCCGGAATCATCGGAGCTTCGCTCCTGATGGTGACCCGTGCGAACGTCATTCACGCGGCGCTGCTGCTGGTGCTCACGTTCTTTTTCATGTCCGGGATATTTATCCTGGCGGGGGCAGAGTTCCTGGCGGTGGTGCAGGTCCTGCTCTACGCCGGCGGAATCATGGTGCTCTACCTTTTCTCGATCATGTTGATGAACGTGGAGGTCTCCGTGCGGCTCAGGCAGTATCACCGCCAGAGTTTTTTCGCGGTCGCCGCCTCGCTGATACTGATATTTGAGGTATGGACGGTCCTGGGGCGGGGTGGGTCTTATCCGGCCTTCAAGGGTTTTTCGTGGCAATTGGGGGCGACGCCCGGAAATGTCGAGGCGCTCGGCTCGGTTCTTTATACGAAGTACCTGTTTCCGTTCGAGGTGGCTTCGATTTTGCTGCTGGCGGCCATGATCGGCGCTATCGTTCTCGCCAAGCGGACGATAGACCGCTAGGGTCCGGGAGGAGATAACAGGATGGTCTCTCTTACTCATTATCTGGCGCTGGGCGCGATCGTATTCGTGATCGGGGCCGCAGGCGTCCTGATGCGGCGCAACGCCATCATCATCCTGATGAGCATCGAATTGATGTTGAACTCAGTGAACATCACTCTCGTCGGCTTCTCGCGCCAGTGGGGGGACATGACGGGCCAGGTGTTCGCCATATTCATCATCACGGTGGCGGCGGCGGAGGCAGCGGTGGGCCTGGCCATCCTGGTCTCGCTGAACCGTGATCGAACGGCCCTCAACGTGGATGAAGTGAACCTTTTGAAGTGGTAAGGAACAAATGATCGAACTTGCGTGGCTCATACCGTTGTTCCCGGCGCTCGGCGTCGTCATCAACGGCTTCTTCGGCACCCGCTACACACGAGACAATGCGGGGCACATCGCCTCCCTGATGGCGGGACTCTCGTTCCTGGTCGTTCTCGGGATTGCCTCCGAGATGATCTTCGGAAGCGGCGGCACGCACACGATCCACCTGTGGGACTGGATCTCGGCGGGCAAGTTCTCGGTCTCCATCGCCTTTTTGATCGATCCGCTGAGCACCATCATGCTCCTCGTCGTGTCGGGCGTGGGTTTCCTCGTCCATGTTTATTCGGTCGGCTACCTCCAGGGCGACCCGGGTTATCCGCGGTTTTTCACCTACCTGAACCTGTTCATGCTCTCGATGTTCCTCCTCGTGCTCGGGGACAACTACCTGCTCATGTTCGTCGGGTGGGAGGGCGTGGGGCTTTGCAGCTATCTCCTGATCGGTTTCTGGTACGAAAAGAAATCGGCCTCGGACGCCGGCAAAAAAGCATTTATCGTCAACCGGATCGGCGACGCTGGTTTCCTGCTCGGAATGTTCATGATCTGGATACTGACCGACAGCCTGACCTACTCGGAAGTGTTCCAGGCGGCTCCGAACATGACGGCCGCCGGGGCCACGGCCATCGGTCTTTTGCTTTTCATCGGGGCCGCCGGCAAGAGCGCGCAGATTCCGCTCTACGTCTGGCTGCCGGACGCGATGGAAGGCCCAACGCCCGTCAGCGCGCTGATCCACGCGGCTACGATGGTGACGGCCGGGGTTTACATGGTCGCGCGGACGAGCCCGATTTATGCGATGGGCCCCGGTGCCCTCGAGGTCATCGCCATCGTCGGCGCGGTCACGGCGTTTTTCGCGGCCTCGATCGGGCTGGTTCAAAACGATATCAAGCGCGTCCTTGCTTACAGCACGGTGAGCCAGCTCGGGTTCATGTTCATCGCGCTGGGGGTGGGTGCGTACGCGACCGCTATTTTCCACCTGATGACCCATGCCTTTTTCAAAGGCCTTATGTTTCTAGGGAGCGGGAGCGTCATCCACTCCCTCCACCATGCCCCGGTGGAACAGCAGCAGGACATGCGCTACATGGGCGGCCTGAAATCGAAACTACCCATCACCTACTGGACATTCGTGATCGGCGCATTGGCGATCGCCGGCATTCCGCCCCTGGCGGGCTTCTGGAGCAAGGACGAAATTCTCGCAAACGCCTTCTTCACCGGACACTACTTCATCTGGGGCCTGGGCACCGCGGCGGCGTTCATGACGGCGTTTTATATGTTCCGCCTGATATTCATGACCTTCCACGGCGAGATGCGGGTGGACCACCACGCCAGGGAATATATTCACGAGTCTCCCTATTCGATGACGGTGCCGCTGATTATTTTGGCGGTCCTGAGCGTGGTCGGGGGGATTATTCCGGGCTTCCCGCTCGAGGGCGGCTGGATTCACTCTTTCCTCGCCCCCTCGCTGGCCAAGGGTGGCGCCGGGGGCCATGCGGCGAGTGAAGCGGTCCAGTTCGTCAGGGTGGCGGTCGAGAGCGGCGGCGGCCACGAGGGCCCGACGGCGATAATTCTCATCATTCTGGCGATTGCCATCGCCGTGGGGGGAATTGCCCTGGCCTGGTTCATGTACATGAGGAATCCGGCGGTGCCTGACGACCTGGCCTCCCGATTCCCGGGTCTTCACAGGCTATTGCTCAACAAGTACTACATCGACGAAATTTACGAGGCCTGCATCATCAAGCCGATCTACCGCCTGATGAACAGCCTTTGGTCTTTCGACGCGAATGTCGTGGACGGCGCTGTGAACGGCGCCAGCCTCGTTACGCTCGTATCGAGCCGCTTTTCGGGCATATTCGATCTCAAGACGGTGGACGGCGCGGTCAACGGCATCGCCTCCATGACGAAGTTTTTTTCTCAGGTTTTCAAGTTCATACAGTCGGGTATGGTGCAAAATTATCTTTTCGTGATGCTTCTCGGTATTTTCATGATGCTGAGCGCATACTTGTTCCGGTAGGCGCCTCTGGGACCAGGAGAGTCAGATGGAGAATTTTCTGCTTACACTGATCGCGTTCACTCCCCTGGCGGGAGCGGTGATCCTCATGCTCTTTTTCAAAAGGGAGCAGACGGTTGCCATCAAGGTATTCGCCACGGCGGTTACTGTCGTGGACTTCCTTCTTTCAATTCCGCTCTGGACCCGATTCGACACCTCCGAGGCGGGCTTTCAGTTCGTCCAGAAGGTGAGCTGGATTCCTACCATCGGGGTGAGCTATTTCCTGGGGGTGGACGGAATCAGCGTGTTGCTCGTCCTGCTCACGACGATCACCATGATCGTTGCCACGGTTTGCTCGTTCACGGCCATCGTCGAGCGGGAGAAGGAGTATTACGTCTGCCTCCTGTTGATGGCGACCGGAATGCTCGGAACCTTCATGGCCGTCGATATATTCCTGTTTTACGTTTTCTTCGAGATTACGCTGGTCCCGATGTACTTCCTGATCGGTATCTGGGGCGGAAAGAGAAAGCTCTACGCGGCGATCAAGTTCTTCCTCTACACGCTATTTGGCAGTGTGCTTATGCTGCTGGGGATCCTGGCGCTCTATTTCGTGAACCTCAAGCTCGGTACCGGAACCCTCACTTTCGATCTGACCGAGCTCTATGCTGTGGGTCCGAAGATTCCGATAGGCCTTCAGAGCTGGATCTTCCTGGCCTTCTTCGTCGGGTTCGCCATCAAGGTGCCGATGTTCCCGTTCCATACCTGGCTTCCCGACGCCCACGTCGAGGCACCGACGGCGGGAAGCGTCATCCTGGCGGGAATTCTCCTGAAAATGGGGACCTACGGTTTTGTCCGTTTCGTGCTTCCGCTGCTTCCCCAGGCCAGCCAGATGTTCGTGCCCTTCATGGTCCTGTTGTCGATTATCGGGATTATCTACGGCGCCCTGGTGGCCATGGCCCAGACCGACGTGAAAAAACTGGTGGCCTACTCTTCGGTGAGCCATCTGGGGTTTGTCATGTTGGGCGTCTTCGCACTGAATCAGCAGGGCATCCTCGGCGGCCAGCTTCAGATGATCAATCACGGCATCAGCACGGGGGCGCTCTTCCTCCTGGTGGGAATCATCTATGAGCGCCGCCATACGCGGGAGATATCGGAATTTGGCGGCCTCTCGAGCGTGATGCCTATTTACACAACGATTTTCGCCATCACGATGCTGAGCAGTATCGGCTTGCCCGGATTGAACGGGTTCGTGGGCGAGTTCCTGATCCTCGTCGGCGCCTTCAAGGCGAGCTATGTGTATGCTGCCTTCGCCGTAATCGGAATCGTTCTCGGCGCGGCCTATATGCTATGGCTGTTCCAGAGAATGTTCTTCGGAACCCTCGACAACCCGGAGAATCAAAAGCTAACGGACTGCACCCCCCGGGAAATTCTTTATCTCCTTCCCATGGTGGTGCTGATGTTCTGGATTGGTCTCTACCCCCGGCCATTTCTCTCCCGGATGGAGGCCAGCGTCGGCAAGGTCGTGAAAATGGTCAACGTGGCAGCGGCGCCAATGAACACCAAGGCCGCGGCGCTTCCGGCGGGGGTCCGCACCCAGCCGAAAGCGAAAAATTTTTAGGCCCCAATTTTTGAATAGGATTTAAGCCGATGCCGCTTGTAATTCCCGACATATCGCTTTCCATCGCCGCTCCCGAGGTGGGGCTGGCGATCTTGATCTGCGTCGTGGTGATAGCCGATCTGTTCACCTCTATGGAAAATAAGGCGGGGATGGGAGTCCTGAGTCTGGCGGGCGTGGCGATCCTGGCGTTGATCGTACTGTTCCAGTGGGGCGGGGGAGCCCAGACCACGTTCAGCGGTTTTTACATCGCGGATGATTTTAGTTCATTCGTAAAGCTGGTCGTCTTTTTAACCACCATTTTCACGATTCTCCTTTCTCTCCAATACGCCAAGGTGGAGAAAATCAACTACGGCGAATTTTATGTGATGATCCTCTTCGCCGCGTTCGGAATGTTGGTGATGGCCTCCGGCAATGATCTCATCTCGATTTATCTCGGCCTCGAGACGATGAGCATCAGCAGCTACGTATTGGTGAGTTTCATCCGCCACGATCCGCTGAGCCGGGAGGCTGGCCTGAAATATTTCCTGATGGGCGCGTTTGCCTCGGGAATATTGCTCTACGGCATCGCGCTGACCTACGGACTTACCGGGGCCACCTCGTTGACGGAAATCGCCACGGCCCTCTCGGGCCCGCAGGGAGCGGCGATAGCGGACGATCCGGTGATGGTGTTCTCGATGATTTTGATCGTGTCCGGTTTCGGGTTCAAGCTGGCGCTCGTTCCATTTCATATGTGGCTGCCCGATGCCTATACGGGCGCGCCGACCTCCATCGCGGCGTTTATGTCGGTGGCGGTGAAGATGGCTACCGTGGCCGCGATCATTCGCGTATTTTTTATCGCTTTCCCGGCGCTCGCCGGAAAATGGAACCTCCTGTTCTGGCTCCTGACGGTGTTCACGATGGTTTGGGGCAACGTCGCCGCAATCGCCCAGACCAACCTCAAACGGATGCTCGCCTACTCGAGCATTGCCCATGCGGGATATATCATGCTGGGGATCGTGGCCACCACGAAAATCGTCGGCGGGAAAGTGGTGTTCACGCCGGACGGACTCAGCGCGGTTCTTTTCTATCTGGTGGCCTACATGGTCACGAACCTGGGTGCTTTCGGGATGCTCATCTACCTGTGCCGGGAGGATTTCCGGGGAGACAATATTGAGGACTGGCGGGGAATCGGTCAGGACCATCCCTGGGCAGGCATGGCCTTTGTCGTCTTTTTCCTCTCGCTGGGCGGTTTTCCTCCGACCGCCGGGTTTGTTGGTAAGCTTCTTCTCTTCGGCACCGCGATCCAGAACGAGTATTACTGGCTGGCGGTGATCGGAATTCTCACGAGCGCTATCTCCATCTACTATTATTTCCGCGTGGTGATGGTGATGTATATGGAGCCCCGCGGCGAAAGTCAGCCGGCGATTGAATTCTCGAAAGCCCCTTCCATTTTTGTCGCGCTGGTGGTCCTGGTGATTGCGACAATTTACCTGGGCCTGTTCCCCGGAAGCATCATCACGGCCGCCAAGAGCTCCGTGGCCGGGCTCCTTTAGCTCCAGGAAGTTTTTTTCCCCCTCCTTCCCCTTCACAGGGGGCTTCCTTTCTCCCGGAAAAAGCCTTCAAGCGCCAGTTTCACCCCCAAAGGCGTCAATATCCCGGGCTCAATCCACGAACGGACCCCATCTGGAGTTCTGGACGGCTGTATCACGGAATGGATAATTTTGCCTCATTCGATATGTCTCCTGAGACATTTTTGCGTGCTCGAATCTGGTTAATTTTGCCAAAATGTCATGGATAGGGTCTTATTTCAGAATTTTTATTGATATATCGTCAATACCCAGTCGGGGTTCCAATAATTTTAAGTTTTCCGACCAATCAACCAGCCATATAACCCATTGATATCGTTTGAAAAGAAGATCCTAGACGGATTAGCTAAGAAGTTTAAAGTAATGGCATGGTATATGCAATTACTTTAGGCGTTACTTCATATCTCCTGATGACGATAAGTGAGTTGGAGGGATAGCTCTCGCTTCCCAGGAGATACAAAAAGGAGACGCTAAACAACCAACAAAGACTCCTCGGAATTACAGAGGAGTCATGCTCCCCGGTGGCCGGTCGAAGGGTTCCCCCAGGCCGGTGCGCTGAACCCCCACCTAATAAACTTGTCCGGCGAAAGCCGGGTGGGTTTCCTGCCGAATGAGGGGCACGTCTTAAAAGACGTGCCCCTCATTCTTTTTGGAGAGGAGACAAGCCGCTTTGGCGGAGTCCCTTAGCGAATCAAGCTCATGATAATCGGGATAGCCTCGGTAAGGCGGGCAACCCTGTAGTCGCAGCGAGGGCCAGGGTGCTCGGAGAGGTGAATTGTCGTCATCCCCGCCTCGCCGCCGGCAATCATATCGAGCCGGCCGTCACCGATGAAGACGCAATCTGCTGGCGGAACACCGATGGCTTCCGCTCCCAGGATGACGTGGCGCGGGTCCGGTTTCCAGATGCCGATATCGCGCGTGATGACGGTATCAAAGGAAAGCTGAATCCGTTTGAGCATGACCGAGACATGGCGCATGGCGTTATTGGTGACGATGCCGTGGGGCAGCCCGGTCCCGAGGATAAAGTCGATGAACTCGTGCGCTCCATCGTTCGCCTCCGCCCGGTGAGCGGCGTCGGTCTCGTGGCGTTCAAGAATTTCGGCGACTTCCCGTGCGCGATCCGGCGGCGCGGTTTCGAGATACTCGAGAATTATCGTGTCGTCATCGAACGCCATCTCAGTTTTCATCACCTCCCAGTCGATAGCGGGCTTGGTGAGTGTTCCGTCGAAATCGAGGAGAATCCCCCCCAACGAGGATGTCATCGAATGCAGCTCCTGCGTTTTTCATATCCGGTTTACCCTGAAGACAGACCGGAAGTGAGGCCAGCGCCCTCTTAAACTTCACGGAGAGGCGAAATATCCCCCCTCCACTGAGATCCAAAGGCGTTAAAATCGTTCCTTGTTCCAGACATTCAACAGGGATTTTTGTTAAAATCATTATATCATGAGAGACCCGAAATGCTTCCGGAGAATAGCCGGCGTCCGTTATGGCGTCTCTGGCTGAAAAGTATTTCAATATTCGAGGAGATTTCCGTGGATTACGCTTTCGATCATGTTCACATCATCTGCCGCGACCCGGATGCGATGGCGCTTTATTTCAAGGCGGTGTTCGGGGCGGAGGAAATCTACCGGGAGGATAATTTTCACGGCGCACTAAACTCCGTGATGAGACTCGGCAGCGCCCGGTTTTTTCTCAGGGGGGTTCGCCCCGGCGAGACGCCCGGCCCGGGTACGGCGGACTCGGTGATGGGGCTCGACCATTTCTCTCTCGCCGTTGACGATGTTGCCGCCGCCTCGGCCGAACTTAAAGATCGGGGCGCTGAGTTCATCCGCGACCCGGCCCCGAGCGGCATGGGCGGGCGCACCACGGCTTTTATCCGGGGGCCCGAGGATATCCGCATCGAACTCAGCGAGCGATCGGGTGAAACCTATGCGGGGTGATTTTTGTCACGGCATTTCAAAAAAAGACTTCCAGCGTCAAGTTTAAAAAATATTTCCAATTTCATCCGAATCGTACCGGGGAAGGGGGGCCGGACCGTCATTCCCGTGAAGGGTGACGCCTTCCCCGGCCGGGAGGAGGCGGCCAATCCGGACGCCCAGCGCGCCAGCGTTTGAGAGCGCCTCGCGGACTTTCACCTCCCCCGAGGGCGGGACAGCCAAAAGAAGGGCGCCCGAGGTGATCACCCCAAGCGGATCGAGGCCGAGTGCCCTGCACATCGCATCCCCTTCCTTGGACAGAGGAATCGCCTTCTCCTCGATGCCCGCGCCCAGCCCAGCCGCCTCGGCAAGTTCGTGAATCCCCGTGGCGAGGCCGCCCTCGGTGGGGTCGTGCATGGCGTGAACGAGGCCGGTCCCGGCTGCGGCCAGCGCAGCGCCGACAACGCTGATGCCGGGGGAGTCGAGATAGCCAGCGGCCCGGCTGATCAGGTCCCGGCCGAGAATCGGGGCCAGCTCCTCTCCCTTCGCACCGGCGAGGATGGCGGTTCCCTCGACGGGCACGGCTCGGGTGAGGAGTACGGCGTCTCCCTCTTTCGCTCCGTCGCCCCGGATGAGCCCTTCCTTTGAGACCTCCCCGAGCATTTGGCCGCAGACGATAGGGCGCGGGAGGCCCGCTGTGACCTCCGTGTGGCCGCCGCAGAGGGTGATGCTCATCTCCCGGCACGCGCCCTTGATATCGCTCCAGATTCGCTCGATCATCTCTTCGCTGGCGCGCCCCTCGGGCAAAAGAAGAGTGGCCAGGAACCACATCGGAGCTGCCCCCATGCAGGCGATGTCGTTAGCGTTGACATGAACGGCGTACCAGCCGATGCGTTCCTCGACAAAAGTAATGGGGTCGCTCTTGGCGACCAGATACCTGTCGCCCATGTCGATGACGGCGGCGTCTTCGCCGACCCGGGGGCCGACCGCGAGGCGGGGATGGCTCTCCAATCCGGAGAGCAAGCGGCCGAGAAGGGCCGGTGGGAGTTTCCCCAGCGGGAGGGGAGGAGGGTCGCCGGTCATGTGAAAACGGCGCCTGGCCTAGAGGGTTCCGTTGATGGCGTAGCTGAGAAGGCGGACCACCTGCTCGGGTTTCTCGGCCACCGCGAGGGCGGCCGCGTCCACTTCCTTGAGCGCGTGGCCGTTTCCCGAGTCGTGGAGTGTGATTATCGACTTGCCCAGGGCGGCCGCATAACCCGCGTCGAAGGCGGCGTTCCATTGTTTGTATTTCTCACCGAAGCGCACGACGACGACATCGGCCTTTTCGATGAGGGTCCGGGTGCGGATGGCGTTCACGCTGGCGCCCTTGTGGTCTTTCCAGAAGGAATCGCTCTCGTCGCCGAGAATATCGACCCCGCAGTTATCGCTCGAGTCGTGGTCGGTGACCGGGGCGAGAAACTCCACCGGCAATCCGGCCTCCCCGGCGCCTCTCTTGATGACTTCGCGCCAATCCGTATGAACCTCGCCCGAGAGGTACACTATCCAGTTCCGCATTCTGTGTGCGCTCCTTCGTGTATCGTCAATGAGAGTGGAGAAAAAATGTATCCCATCCCAGATTATCAGGCCCGCGAAATGGGGAATGGACCTATCCTACCGCATCCGAGATGAGATAATAGAGTTGGTCATAGCGGAAGGTCAGAAATGCCTTAGATAATCAACTAGGAAATACAAAAAAACTGGGGGAAATAGATATAAATGGCGTGGTTACACGATAATTTCAGATTTGGAATAATAAATTTTAAGCGTGAGGTGGTTTATCTAAGGCGCTATAAAAAGGAGGGAGGAGGCAGTTCATTTATGAGGGCGATTCTTTGGAGGAGAACAAAGATCACCATAAAGTACCGCAAAAATCATTTAAGTAACAAGGTATCAATGTCTTGTGGAAAACGATCTAAGCCTTTTGAATTGTAACCGATGAGGCTACATGGTATAAAAACGGGCATCCCAAAGGGTGAGTTGAGGGCAGGTACTGGGATGTTTAGATTGTATGTTTTTGAAGTTTCCGTGTAACTTAAATAATATCAATTGTTTGCCACGGTAGCTCAGTCGGTAGAGCAGCGGACTGAAAATCCGCGTGTCGGCGGTTCAATTCCGTCCCGTGGCACCATAAGAGTAACGGGGCGATCCATCCGGATCGCCCTTTTTTTGTTGGTGTTTTTGTTTTTAACGAAAGAAACCGGGGGATGCGAAGGGAAATCATCATTTCCCTATATTTTAAAAGATTCCGATAAGCTGGTGCGAAATCCGGTACGCCTGTTTAGAACCGGGGGTGTGGTAAAATAAGTATGGTCTCAGTCTAGGCC
>JAPYQX010000439.1 GCA_029937135.1 Nitrospinota bacterium | reverse complement strand
CCCCATAACGTGGATACAGTCATCATCGCTGAGCGTCCTAAAATCGCTCCCCACACCGACGAAATCCGGAAGCGCCTGGCCGGCGTCCTCGGGCTTGACGAGGAATTTGTGAACGTCAAGGCCACGACCAGCGAGGGTTTAGGCTTCACCGGCCGGGGCGAGGGGATGGCCGCCCACGCTGTTTGCACCCTCGGCCCGAAGCAGCCTTGACGCGGCTCCAGTCCGCATGACAAATTCCCGCCCTTGAGATATTTGACCGGTTGATGATTTGGGCCGTTTTCCCCCAGGTTCCGGAGCCGTTCCGTTGGCCATTCAGCTTTACAACACGCTGACCCACCGCAAGGAAGCCCTCGAGACGATCGAGCCCGATCACGTGAAGATGTATGTGTGCGGGGTGACGGTGTACGACGACTGCCATTTGGGCCATGCCCGCGCGGCAATCGTCTTCGACGTGATACGCCGCCACCTCGAGTTCCGGGGCAATAAGGTCACTTTCGTCTGCAATTTCACCGACATTGACGACAAGATCATCGTCCGCGCCAACCGGCGGAAAATCTCGACGGGCGAGCTGACCGAGGAATTTATCCAGGAGTACCACAACGACATGGAGGCTCTCGACGTCCGGCGCGCGGACGTGTCCCCGAGGGCGACCGAGCATATTCCCGAAATGATTGAGATGATTAGCCGCCTCGAGGAAAAGGGCATCGCCTACCGGGCCGATACCGGAGACGTTTATTACGACATTTCAAAATTCGGGAACTACGGAAAGCTCTCCAACCGCTCCACCGAGGATCTCGAGTCGGGCTACCGCATCGAACCCGGAGAGGGAAAGAACAACCCCCTCGATTTCACCCTCTGGAAGGCGGCGAAGCCGGATGAGCCCTTCTGGGAAAGTCCCTGGGGGGACGGGCGGCCGGGGTGGCACCTCGAATGCTCGGTCATGTCCAGCCTCTATCTGGGCGAGCGTTTCGATATCCATGGAGGCGGAAACGATCTCCTGTTCCCGCACCACGAGAACGAGATTGCCCAGAGTGAAGGGTGCATCGGCCACGGCTGGGTCCGCTACTGGATGCACAACGGAATGGTCCATATCAACCACGAGAAAATGAGCAAGTCGAAAGGAAACTTTTTCACCATCAAGGCGATACTCTCCGAGCATCCGGCCGAGGTTGTCCGGTTCTTCCTGCTGGGGACCCACTACCGGCACCCGGTGGACTACTCCGATCAGGTGATGCTGGAGGCGAGAAAGGGCCTCGACCGCCTCTATAACTCGATTCTCCGCCTCCGTCAGTATTCCTCTGACGGCAGTGGCGGTGCCGCCGGTGTTGCCGCCGGTGTTGGAAACCTCAGGGAGAAAATGGAGGCCGTGGCCGGAAGGTTCCGCGAGAACTTCACCGGGGCGATGGACGATGACTTCAACACCGCTCGGGCGATGGGTCACCTGTTCGACTTCATGCGGGAGTCCAACGCGATCCTCCAGGAGGGGGGGTGGCACATTCCCGAGGAGGCCGCCCGGCCCGCGCTCGATGCGTACAGGCAGGCGGGAAAGGTATTGGGTCTCTTCAGGATGGAACCGGACGAGTGGTTCCGCCAGCCCCAGCGGGGAGCGCGCGAAGACGCCGCCGCCGGTGATGCTGTTGGAGATGCCGCCGGGAATGGAAACGGCGGCCTTTCGGACGGTGAAATCGACGGTCTTATCGAGAAAAGGAACGAGGCTCGGGGAGCGAAGGATTTTTCGGAGGCCGACCGCATCCGGGACGAACTCACCTCGGCGGGAATTATCCTTGAGGACGGTCCCTCGGGCACGATCTGGAAGCGAAGGCCCTGACGTGGCCAAAAAAACGGCCCGCGAGTTCATCTGCGGCGTTCACGCCGTTCAGGCGGCTCTGGGGCGCGGACCCGGCCGGGTCAAGCGCCTGTTTATCGCGACGGGCCGAAAGGGACAGCCCGGGGTCCGGGCGCGTGAGTTGGCCGAGCGGGAGCGGATTCCCGTTGAGGAATGTCCCTCCGGCAGGCTCGATGAGTTGGCCGGAAGCCGTCAGCATCAGGGACTGGTCATCGAGGTTCATCCTACTCCGATATTCAGGCTGGAGGCCTTTTTGGAGGTTTTGCCACCCGAAAAGCCGCCGATCCTGCTCCTGGACGGTATTCAGGACCCCCGCAACCTGGGGGCGATTCTCAGGACGGCGGCGGCGCTCGGGGCAGGCG
>JAPYQX010000438.1 GCA_029937135.1 Nitrospinota bacterium | reverse complement strand
CGGTGGGAATATCCGGGCTTGATTGCTTCATAACTTATCTCAAGTAGTCCAGGAGGGTTTTGTTCTTCGCTCGCGCCCTGAAGCGGCGGATTACTTTTTTCTCGATTTGGCGGATTCGCTCCCGAGAGAGACCGATCTTTTGGCCAATCTCCTCGAGGGTCATCGGGTCTCCATCGAAGCCAAACCGCATGCGGATGATCTCTTTTTCACGAGGCTCCAAATCCTTGAGAAGTTCCTCGATTTCGTTTTCCATGGAATGTTGAAAAACATTATCCTCCGCCGAGACGGCGTCTTTCTCCTCGAGCATGTCGAGGTAGCTCGTTTCGTCCCCATCCGAAATCGGCGCATCGAGCGAAAGATAGGTCCGGTAGACGCGCATGACGTTTTCGATGTCTCTCAATTTCATCTGAAGGCGCTCGGCCAGTTCCTCGGTGGTCGCCTCCCGGCCCAGTTCCTGCCGGAGGGCGCGGAAGGTGGTCGAAATCTTGTGCATCAACCCGGCCTGTTTGATGGGCAGGCGCACTGTGCCGGAATGATCGGCGATGGCGTGCATGATGCTCTGGCGAATCCACCACACGGCGTAGGTGATTAGCTTGACGCCGCGATCCGGGTCGAAACGGCGGATGGCGTGAATCAGGCCGATATTTCCTTCATTGATCAAATCTTCCAGGGATAGGCCGAATCCCTTGTAGCGATTCGCGACACTCACGACATACCTGAGATTCGACCGGACCAGATGGTTGAAATCTTCCTCGGAACCATTTTTCACCTTGACCGCGTATTCGTGTTCCTCCTCCCGGGTGAGAACGTTGTATTTGCCGAGTTCGTGCAGATAAATCGAAAGGGTGTCCTCGCCGAGGCTCGGTTCGCTGGCCTTCACGGGATTGAGATCGGCTATTTTGGATTCGCCGGTTTTTTCGGGTTCGGTCTTCCGCGCAAGAGATTTCGCGGATGTTTTTTTCTTTTTAGCGGTTTTCGAGCGCGTGCTCTTCTTTGGTGATGTGTTTTTTTTGACCATCTCATTTGTCCTGATTTGGACCCGAAATGATTTTCTTGTCCGGCCGAAAATTCGGCCAAGGCTCTTTACTTGTTATTCGTCAACGCGACGAGGCGGTCATACGCATCCTGGGAAAATGGGCTCGACGGATGTTCATCTATAAGAGTCCGATACGTTTGTCCGGCTTTTTTGTAACTCTCCTCAAGGCGAAAACTTTCCCCGAGAAAATAAATGGCTTCGGCCCGAAGATCGGGCAGATCGCTGTACTCCTTGATGATCTCCTTGAACCTCGGGATGGCGGACACACGCTTTCCCCGCCTCAGGTAAAATTTAGCGATAAATAATCCGCTGTCAGCGATAATTTTTCTGGTCTTGGGAATGATTTCAACTGCCTTGACGCCGTATTTCGACTTTGGAAACCGTTTTTTGAGTTCCAGGAAACTTTTCAGGGCGTCGCGGGCTATCGATTGATCTCTGTCGAAGGAGAGAATTCGGTTAAAATCCGACATTCCGAGAAAATAGTAGGCCCGGGAGGTACTGGCGCTCACCGGATAGAGTTGCACGAACTCCGAATATTGGACCTTCGCCTCGATATATTCCTCTTCCTTGTAATACGAGTCGGCGAGATTCAGAAGGGCATTGCGGCGGTGTTTGCTGTCCGGGTATTCCCGAAGGAGGCGTTTGAAGGCCTGGCGCGCTGCCTCGAATCGGTCCGATTTAAGATCTTGCTGGCCCAGGATAAATAATTCGCCCGGGGTAGCTTGTTCCCGGGGCCGTGAGATGCACCCCGAAAGAATGATTGCCAATGTCATTGTCAGGATAGTGGCTTTTGTCCGGCCAAATAGCATATGTGTTATCTCGGTTAGAGGAGACTCCTGAAATATTGCTTATAAAAACAATCGTTTGTGGGGAGATGGATACAGTCGGCGCGTCTCCCCCATTTCCCACTCAAATTTTAGGTGAGTCGCCGGAGCAGTGTCAAGGAATGGGTTTATCCGGGAGTGGTTCTGTCCGCCTTAAAAGTGAATTGTGGGATCCGGAATTGTTTACTGGTGAATTTTAAGCCGTTTGCCGGGAAAAATCGTCGTTGATGATGAGAGACCGTTCAATCGGAGAATCTGGTTCGGAGGGACACCGTAACGCCGGGCGATGACCCAAACATTTTCACCGGGTCCAACGATGTGTTGACCACCCGGGCGTTTTCTTGAGCCATTC
>JAPYQX010000437.1 GCA_029937135.1 Nitrospinota bacterium | reverse complement strand
AATGATCATCGTCGATGAAAACGGTCCCCGGAGTATTTTCCCCTTTCCTCGCTCTCAACCGCAGCAATGCATATTCGAATTCATCTACTTCGCCAGGCCCGACAGCCATATCTTCGGAAACGACGTTTACTCTGTCCGCCGCGAACTCGGCGTCCAGCTCGCGAAGGAGCATCCTGTCGAGGGTGATATGGTCATTCCCGTACCCGACTCGGGGCTCGCCGTCGCAATCGGGTATGCCGCCGAGTCGGGCCTGCCAATGGAAATGGGGTTGGTCAGAAACCACTACGTCGGCCGCACCTTCATCGAACCCCAAAACGCAATTCGGCACTTCGGCGTCAAGGTGAAACTCAATCCCATGAGATCCTTTCTCGAGGGAAAGCGCGTGGTCGTCGTGGACGACTCCATCGTCCGGGGGACAACCAGTCTCAAGATCGTCGAGATGATTCGCCAGGCGGGGGCAAGCGAGGTGCACATGAGGATTAGCTCTCCCCCGATTACAAGCCCGTGTTACTACGGAATCGACATGCCCACCCACGATGAACTAATCGCATCGTCAAATTCGGTCGAGGAAATTCGGGCCCATCTTCTCGCCGACTCTCTCGCCTACCTGAGCCAGGAGGGGCTGATGAAATGCGTCGCTCCCCGCGAGGAGGATTTCTGCACATCTTGCTTCAACGGAATTTATCCTGTTCCGGTCGAATTCAGGGATGCCCAACTCCAGCTCTTCAGGGAGCTCCGGACGAGCGAGCACAGGGCCTGACCCGGTAAATAACCAACATGGCCAACCCATATGCCGGTTCCTGATATTTTTCCCAAACAACTCTTTAATTGACCAGATAAATCACAACGGGTATGATTTTGGCCGTACCTCCTCCCAGGACTTTCGCCCAAATCCAAGGATTGGTTTGCGGATTTTTATGCCAAATTTTGCCAAGTATGTAAGTTGCGCAGTGATTTTGTTCGCCTCAGGTTGCACTGCCGGTGGCACCGTGGCATCGAAATACCCTGCCCGGGCCCAACTTCGTCCCGTATCCGTCTCCATAAAGCCTGCGAAACAAGCCACCAGGCGAATTATATCCTCCCGGCTCTCCTCCCAGCCCTCCCTTAGACCCTCGCCCGGGACCACTCCCGAGGCCAGCGCCAAGCCGGTTAAGCTTAAATTGGAGGGTTCCGAACCTGGAAATTCCGAGCCTGAAATTTCCAATTCTTCGGCTCCACCGCACGATCTGGTTCTCGACCTCCCGGATTCCGAGGAGGAAGAAGAGCGCACCCCCGGAAAACGCTCCGTCCGGACAACCGGCGGCCAGAGACCCACACCGTTTCTATACGATATTCCCATTGTCAGAAATTCAGCGGTGGACCGCTGGATCGAATATTTCACCGGCCCCGGCCGGAAAAATTTCTCGGAGTGGCTTCGCCGCAGTGGCCGCTATATGGACCAATTCCGGGAAATCCTGAGGGAAAAAGGCCTTCCGCAAGACTTGGCCTACCTCGCCCTCATCGAAAGCGGGTTCAGCCTTCGCGCCCGTTCCCGGGCGGGCGCCGTCGGGCCCTGGCAATTCATGCGGGCCACCGCCAGACGAAAAGGACTCAAAGTAAACTGGTACATCGACGAGCGACGGGACCCGATTAAGTCCACCCGCGCCGCGGCCTTATACCTGGGTGAATTGTACCGGGAATTTCAGGATTGGCATCTCGCTCTCGCCGCCTATAATAGCGGCGAAAACAGGGTTCGCCGCGCCATCCGCAGGACCGGCCGAAAAACTTATTGGGCGCTTGTCCGAACCCGCTACCTACCGAACGAAACCAAAAACTATGTTCCCAAATTTCTGGCCGGTATGATCATCGCCAAAAGTCCGGAAGTTTTCGGATTCTCGGGAATCGAGTATGCCCGCCCCTTGAGATACGACACGGTCGCCCTCCCCAGGGGGATGAGTCTTCGCACCATCGCCCGGTTGGCGGGGATTCCGCTCAAGGAACTGACCGAACTCAATTCCGAGCTTCATCGGTCCTTCACGCCGCCGATCAAGGGACACCTCCTCCGGCTTCCGACAGGTAAGGCGGGGCGTTTCCTCGAGCTTCTCGCCAAATCACCCAAAGAATTCTTGCCGGAGTCGGGCCGCTACCGAATCCTTCCGGGCGACACTCTCGGAGCCATCGCCCAGCGGTTCGGGATTCGCCTTGAGAAGCTCCTTGAGCTCAACGCCCACCTCAACCC
>JAPYQX010000436.1 GCA_029937135.1 Nitrospinota bacterium | reverse complement strand
AGCTTCGGAATGGTAAAGAGGTAATCGACCGTGGCGCATATCGAATTAAAAGGACTCAGAAAAGTTTTCGGCAAGAACATCGAGGCGGTGAAGAACCTCGACCTCTCGATCGAGGACGGAGAGTTTCTCGTCCTCGTCGGACCTTCCGGTTGCGGGAAAACGACAACCCTCCGCATGATCGCGGGCTTCGAGGAACCCACCGCGGGTGAAGTCATCATCGACGGCGATGTGGTCAACGACCTGGAGCCGAGCCAGCGCAACCTGGGCATGGTGTTCCAGAGCCACGCCCTGTTCCCGCATAAAACCGTGTACCA
This sequence comes from Nitrospinota bacterium, assembly GCA_029937135.1. Classification (GTDB taxonomy): domain Bacteria; phylum UBA8248; class UBA8248; order UBA8248; family UBA8248; genus UBA8248. The sequence continues at coordinate 1,914 of JAPYQX010000436.1, read as the reverse complement.
GAATATCGAGTTCGGCCCGCGCATGAAAAAAGTCGACCCCGAGACGCGCAAGCGGCGCGTCCATGAGGTGGCCGAGATGGTCCGGATCACGGACCTCCTCGACAAGCTGCCGGGCCAGTGTTCGGGCGGCGAGGCGCAGCGCATCGCGCTGGCGAGAACCCTCATCACCGATCCTTCAATATTTCTGCTCGACGAGCCCCTGTCGAGCCTGGACGCCAAGCTGCGCCGCGAGATGCGGGCCGAGATCGACCGCCTTCATCAGGAACTGAAAAAATCGTTCGTCTACGTGACTCACGATCAGGAAGAGGCGATGACCCTCGCCGACCGCATCGTCGTCATGCGGGCCGGCCTCATCGAGCAGGTGGGAAGCCCGATGGAGATATACGGCGACCCGGTGAGTTATTTTGTCGCGGATTTCTTCGGCAGCCCTTCGATGAATCTCATCGCGGGGAATGTTAAAAATGCCACCTTCGAGGGCGCGGGAATTTCGGTGAATTTCTCGGACGGGTTCTCTGGGATCACGGAGGGGGCCTACACCCTGGGGGTGCGGCCAGAGCATCTGGAGGTATCGCCCATCGGCTCCGGGGAGAACGCCTTCGCCCTTGAGTGCGATATCGGCCTGGTGGAGCCCCTCGGGAAAGACACCCTGCTCTATTTCGATCACAACGCCGAGCGCCCCACCATCGCCGTCGTCGATGGATCGGACAGTGGCCACAAGGCCGGAGACCGGATGGGACTCTCGATTCCCGCCGAGGCCCTCTACCTCTTCGACTCGGACGGCCAGCGGGTGCGCGGGGCGTAGAGGCGGCGCCTCCTGGAGAGTAAAAACTCCCACAAAAAACATATTTACGGAAAAGAAAAAGCGGGCCCCGTTAAGGAGCCCGCTTTTTCTTGTTGGAAGAAGCGTCTAGACCGTGCAGCGAAGAATATGCAGCCCGTGGTTTTTATCGGTGACGTACATGAATCCCCGGCGATCCACCAGTACATCCTCGCTCTGGGTCACCAGGGTTTTCGGCAACATGCCCAGCCGCTCGGTCGGGTCGGCGGGGATGTAGTGGGCGATCTCAATGGGCCGCACGGGGTCGGCCAGATCGTAAATCCGCAGCCCCGCGTTGAAGTAGGTGAGATAGATGCGGTCCTCGCGCTGCTCAAGGCAATCGAGGCCCTGGGCATGGTGCTGGTTGTGGGGGCCGAAGCGCCCGCCGCGCTCGCAGAAGTTTTTGTGGGTATATCCCTCCGGCGGATCGGGAACCGGGAACAGGCTCATCACGCGAGGATTCGCTTCGTCGCGGATATCGATCACGGCGGTGTAGTTGAGCGGCTCGTCGCAGTTTTCCTTCAGAGCCTCGCTGTTCGCGATGGCGATTTTTCGCTTGAAGTAGGGATAGACGGTGTGGACGGCAATGTTGCTCCCCAGTGGGGGGTGGACGTTGAGGCGGCCAATCAACTTGGGCGAGGCGATGTCCTCGATGTCGAGGACGATCATCCCCCCGGCGGCGTAGGGGAGATAGACCCGGCCCGCCTCGGCGTGGGCGGGGCCGTGCTGAAAGGCCATCGACCGCTCGCCGCTCATGTCGCTTTTCTCGTCCACCTTTTGCTCGGGAAGCGCCCAGCGGCCCGCCTCTTTTGGATTGGCGGGGTCCGCGAGATCAAGAACCCGGTAGATGCGGCCCTTGTAACCGGGCGCGGCGGCGGACAGGTGCGCGTAGCGGCCCCCGTTATAAAAGTTGCGGTGGGTGCCGTCGCCGCCCGTCTCCCAGTGGGCGATTCTTTTGGGCGAGGCGGGGTCGGTGGCCACATCCCAGATATAAACGCCCTCGGCCTCGGGCGGATCGTCGGGCCGGGGGCCCCAGCCGGGGGGTATTTTTTCCATCGAGGTGATCAAAAGTCCGTCGGCCACCTGCACCTGGAGGG
>JAPYQX010000435.1 GCA_029937135.1 Nitrospinota bacterium | reverse complement strand
ATCCCGCCGAGGCCGACAAGGTGCATCGGAACAAAAACCGCCAGAAAACCGAGGAAGGTTCCGGCGAAGTGCACTTTCCCCCAGAACTCGTTCATCATCCGGCCGAACATTTTCGGATACTAGTAGTAGATCGCACAGAACCCGCCCATGAAAACGGCGCTGAACAAAGTGCTGTGGAAATGGGCGACAACGAAAAGGGTGTCGTGAATGAATATGTCCACCGGCGCGGACCCGTTGAAGATGCCGGTCACGCCGCCGAAGATGAATATCGATAGCCCGCCGATGGCGAACCACATGGGGGTGTCGAGGCGGATTGAACTTTTCCACAAGGTGGCCAGAAGCGAAAACACGACAAAGGCGAAGGGAACCGATATTAGGATTGTCGTAATGCTGAACGGAGTGGTGAGCCTCGGGTCCAGGCCGGAGATGAACTGATGGTGCGCCCAGACGAGAAAGCTCAACACACCGGCGATCAATACGGCGTAGATGATCGGCCGGTAGCCGTAAATCGTCTTGCGGGAGAAGGTGGAAATGACCTCCAACATCACCCCGAGCGCGGACAGGAAAATAACGTACCCCTCGGGGTGCCCGAAGAACCAGAACAGATACTGCCACAACAATGGGTCCCCTCCCCCTTCGGGGAGGAAAAAGCTCGTTCTGAGGTTGCGATCCAGCAGGAGAAAAACAGCGCCCGCGATCAAGGGTCCCACCGAGAGTAGGAAAATAACCGAAGCGATAAGGATCATCCAGATCATCAATGGCATGCGGAAGAGCGACATCCCCCGGGTGCGCATGTTGAGCGGCGTCACCAGGAAATTAATCCCGCCCATGAGAAAGGAGGCGAACTCCAGCGCCAGCGCAAGGAGCCACAAATCAAGCCCCCAGATGACACCCGTGTATTCCACCTTCGCGGATAGCGGCGGATAGCCCGTCCACCCGGCCGAGGCGGCCCCCCCTCCACGAAAAACGAAGCCATCAAAACGAGCGACGCCGTGGCCAAAATCCAGACCGAAAGCATGTTCAGGCGGGGAAAGGCCATATCGCGCACTCCGATCATCAAGGGAATGAGGAAATTTCCCATCGACGCCAGGAGAAGGGGCATCGCGACGAAGAAGACCATGACCGTCCCGTGCATGGTGACCAGCGAGTTATACACCCCGGGGCCGATTCTCCCGGTGGGCATGAAATCGGCGTCCTCGGATATCCAGCCAAATCCCCAGACCGGGGTCTCGGGCCAGGCCAGCTGCCAGCGCATCATATACGCGAGCAAAGCGCCCACGAACGCCCAAAAAAGAGCGATGAAAATATACTGTTTGGCGATCATTTTATGGTCGGTCGAGAATACATATCTTCGCACAAAGCTCGCGGGCGCTTCATGGTGAGCATCATGCATCGATGCGGTAGGTCCGCTCATGTTTTCCCTCTTGTTCGAGTCGTGCGTTCATTTCATGAAAAACGGTTCCAGGCTCTCGCGGGAGCCCTAGGAACCCGGCCAATTCTTGGCGACCCAACTTTTGTATTCCGCCTCCGGGTGAACGTAGAGGAATCCTTTCATGCCCGTGTGCCCGGCCTCGCAAAGCTCGGCGCAGGGAATCTCGTATTTCCCCGGCTCCGTGGCCTCGAACCATGCGGGAATCTCACGGCCGGGAACGACATCTTGTTTGAGCCACATTTCGGGCACGAAGAAACTGTGGATAACGTCCTCGCCCGTAAGGATGAGCCGGACGACCTTGTTCACCGGCACATGCATGTCGTTCTGAAATTTCTTATCGTCCTTGGTTCCAAATTTTCCGTCCGGCCCCGGATAGGTGAAAATCCAGTTAAACTGCTTGGCGGTCAGGCGAACGACCACCTGGGGAGCCGGCTGGTTGATCTTGACCTTGGCCCAGACATCCGCCCCCCGAAATTCGATCCAAAGATCGAGAACGAGGACTAGGGCGCAAGGGATAAGAATCCACATCATCTGCGACATGGTATTGCCCGGCGTATAATCTGATTTTTGCCCGTCGCGGCGTCTGAAGCGGATAAGGCAGTAAAGGAGAAAAACCTGCGTGGCGACAAACCAGATACCGACGATGTAGTAAATCAGCGTAAAGATGGAGTCGATGTCTCCGCCGAAAGTAGATACATTCCTAGGAAGCCAAGAAAGCATTTTTCTCCTTATTTCTGATCGGGGCGCTGGGTCAAAAATTTTCTTCCCATCGGCCATATTGAAATCGTAAATAATTGGTCGTGAATTTTGG
>JAPYQX010000061.1 GCA_029937135.1 Nitrospinota bacterium | reverse complement strand
CGCAATTTAAGCGCCCTCTGCCACCGCCCGGTTTGGACCTGATATGTTTCTAACTCATCGACGCAATCTCATTTTCACCGTCTCGCTCGCCCTTCTCGCGGGTTGCGCCAGCGGCGCCGGGGGCAATTCCCTCTCGGGCTTCTGGGAGCGCACCCGGCGTACCATGACCTCGGCCTACGAGGCCACCAAAAACACCGTTTCATCAGCCTTCAGGAAGATGTCCGTTTCCTCGGATGAAAAAGTGACGGTCAAGACCACCACCTCTGATGCCACGCCTGCCTTACAGGAACCGGCCCGAGGAGCCTTCGCCTCCCGTCCCGCCGCCGGTATCGAGGAGGACATCGAATCCGGCCGCCTCAAGCCCATCACAGAACCCCAGGTCCGCGGAAGCGGAGCAAAGAAGTTCCGCGTCGTCCCCCGCAAGAAATCCGCCGGTGAATTGGGCAGTCAGGTTGCCGAGCTGGACCGTCTCATCGCCGGAGAGCGCGATTCACGGCGGAAAGAATCTCTCATCAAGAAGCGCCGCCGCCTCGCCCGGGCACGCGCCATCGCCCTGAAGGAAGAAACGCTCGCTCGCGCCGTGGACAAGGAGCGGGCAAAGCTAAAGGAAATGGAGCTGAAACTCAAAAATATGAGAAAATATGACAGGTGAACCGGGCTGTCCGAAATTATCTTTTCGAAATTACCTTCGTGAAGTTACTTTGAAACACGCTTTCTTCTCCGGCCCCTGATCGACGGCCCGAGCCGGACCATCGCCCCCTTTTCAGGCGCGAGAAAAGCACGTGCCGCGGCGAGGACATCCTCCACACTCACCGCCTGAATGTTTTTCCGGAACGCGCCGGGCCCCTCCCTCTCCAAACCATAAAGCGCATCAAAAGCAGCCTCCGAGGCCCTTGCTCCGGCGCGCTGGAGCGAGCGCAGATGCTCGCCGATGAGAAAAGCCTTGGCCCGCTCGAATTCCTCCTTGCCGAGGCCGCTCTCGCGTACCCTCTTCAGTTCCCTCTGGATGACTTCGACGGCCTCCTCTTCGGCCTCGGGCGCGGTGGCCGCGTAAAATGAAACCGGCCCAGGGTCAATCCCCTCCTCGGAGGAGGCGAACACCGCGTAGGCCAGCCCCCGCCGCTCCCGGAGTTCCCAGAACAAACCACCCCCCTGGCTGCCCAGCGCGGTCGTCAACACCGACAGGGCGTATCGCTTGGGGTCCGAGAAATTCGCTCCAAGAAAAACTAGCTGAATATGGCTCTGAGCGGCTCCCTCCACCACCTGGCGGCGGTAGCGCCCCCGAGCGGGGGGCGCCGGAGGCGGCGGCGGGGGCGGAGGCCGCCAGGATAGAGACCTGTCCGCCCACCCTTTCAACAATCGCCCCAGTTTTTTCGAGATTGCCGCCGGATCGACATCCCCCGCCACGCTGATGACCAGGTTCCCCGGAACGACCCATCTGCGCCAGGCCCGCCGGAGAGCGCGGGGGTCGATGCGGGCGATCACGCGGGAATCGCCCAACGGATGGCGGCCAAAGGGATGATCGCCATAAAGCAGCGCCATCGCCCGGAGCCGGGAGACGTCCGAGAGGTCGTCCATGTCGCTCCGCCGCTCGGCCCTGATCTCCCGGAGGGTGAGCGAAAGGTCGCCCCGGGAAAAGGCGGGCTCGGTAAGAACCTCGGCGAAAATTTCAATCAAGTCGTCCGAGACCGCCGAGATGCACGAGCCCGAGAGGCCGATGCTGTTCCGGCCCGAGAACCCTTCGAGCACCGCCCCCAGGCCGTCGATTCGGCCCGCCAGCTCGTCCGAGTCCATCGAGCGAGTGGCCTGGGCCGCGAGGTTGCTCATCAGGTAGTGGAGCCCCGCCCGCTTTTTATGCTCAAGCCGCTGGCCGCCCAGGCACACCGCATTGATCGCGAAAACGCGGGCCGTCCCGCCCGGCTGGACAATCAGCCGCGCCCCGCCGGGAAGCCGGAACTCGCTCACCCGCCCCGCTCTCCCGACGCGCTTCGACCGGACACGCTTTGGCCCCCGCCGTGCCAGCCCCGTAGCGAGAGCCCCGTCCCCGGCCACCGTCCCCGGCTTATCTCCAGTCCCGGCGGGACCTGTCCTGGCGAAATCAGGGGCTCCCGAATTTTCCCGGGAAAAACCGCGCAGGATTCCACGCCGAAGTTCCTTTCGGGTGGCTCCGCCGCCCGCATTTTGGGGGATCAGGATACCGGCAGTCGCTCCCTCCGGGCGCAAATACCGCTCCGCCACTCGGGAGACATCCTTCGACCCCACCTTCATGAGACGATTCAGGTAAATATCGGCGAAGCGCGCGTCGCCCGCCAGGAGCTCCGCGTAGCCAGCAATCCTGGCATAGCCGCCCATCCCTTCGCGCCGGAACTCCATGTCGGAGAGGAAATTGAGGCGGACGCGCCCAAGCTCCTCTGGCGTCGCGGGCGAGGAATGCGCCATCTCCCTTCCGATCCCGATGATCGCTTCGGCGGCGGCGGTGGCCCGACCCGGAGCGGCCGTCCCCCCCAGGAACAAAAGCCCCTCGCCAAGTGAGAAAAAATTCTCCGCCGACACCTCGTGCATCAACGAAGTTTCGACACACATTCTCTTGTAAAGCCGCGAGCTCTCCCCCATCCCCAGGATCATGGCGAGGACTTCAAGGGCGGGCGCGTCAGCGCCGGTGAAAGGAGGAATTTCAAAGGCGACCTCGAGATGGGCGAGGCCCGAGCGCTCCCTTAAAACGAACAGCCGGGGCGCCGCTCCTTGGGGCCGGGGGACGGGAACCCGGACTCGTCCGCTTTGTCCCGCCGATGAAGAAAGCGTTCCCTCGGCACGGAATTTTTTCCTGAGAACATCCCTTATCGCGGACACATCCACCCGCCCCGAGACGGCGACGATGCTGCGCGGGGGCGCGTAGCAGCGGCGGTGAAAACGCTTGAGCTCCCGGCGGCCGAACCCGCTCACCGCCCGGCGGGAGCCCATGATGGGCCAGCCGTAGGGATGGTCCTTTCCGTAGGCTTTCTCGAAAAGGCGATGCTGGATCACCTGATCGGGCTGATCCATCGACCGATCAATCTCGGCGAGGATAACGCCCCGCTCCCGGTCAGCCTCGGCCTGCTCGAGCCGGGGCCACCAGACGGCGTCGGCCAGCATCTCCAGGCAAGCCTCCGCGGTCTCGGGGAGACAGTCGAGGTAGTAGTAGGTGGCGTCACTCATCGTGTAGGCGTTGATGTCCCCTCCGGCGGCCTCGACCCTCGAGGCCAGCTCGCCGATGCCCAGATTCCTCGACCCCTTGAAGATCATATGCTCGAGAAAATGGGCCAGCCCCGTCTCGCTCTTTTTCTCGGACGAGGTGCCAGCGGGGAGCCATATCTGAATCGAAACCGTCGAGGCGTTTTTGTCCGGAAGACAGATCAGCGTCGGTCCCTCCGGGAGACGCCGCCGCCGGAGGGTTCGGAAAAGGGAGATTTTACTCTGCATAGAGGGCAAAGGCCGGGGACCTGCTTGAATTAAAAAGGAGCGTGCGCATCACGCCACATTCCGGAGAAACTTCCTTGACTTCAACCGGCCCGAGGTTATCATCTGCCTCTGGCAAAGTCATCCGAACGGAATGATCGCCTTCGCTCATACGCCTCGAGAGGGGGGGGAGTCCTCTTCCGCGAAGCGCACTTGGCAGGCCCGTCGGAAAATTCTCCCCAATGACCAAGAGCCGCTCCACCTGGACTCACCGGATCGCTCGCATAACCGAAAGGTGCCTCATGGAACACATCAAGCGTCATGTTTTCGTCTGCATCAACCAGCGCCAGCCGGACCACCCGATGGGCTGTTGTCAATCGAAGGGAAGCATCGAAATTCTTCAGGCTTTCGGCGACGCAGTCAACTCAAGCGATCTGGCCGCCACGACCGCCGTCTCGGGCGCGACCTGCCTCGGCCCCTGCACCCTGGGTCCCTCCGTCGTGGTCTACCCCGAGGGCGTTTGGTACCAGGGCCTCAAGGCCTCGGACGTTCCCGAGATTGTCGAGAGCCATCTCAAAGGCGACGAGCCCGTCGAACGGCTCCGCCTGCGCCTGCCCGCCGCCGAATAGGGCACGAGGCGGCCCGGACCCCGAATATCGACCCGCCGTCATCGCCCGGGGCAGCTCTTTCGCTTCCTCCCCACTCGGAGAAAAGAGTAAGGGGGCGGCAGGAGCTTGTTTTGGGAGGGGAGTTCTCGGCTTATTTTATTGAAGGGATGGATATCTCTTACCTGAAATTTCCAGCTGAGACCTTGAGGTTTCTACCTGAATACGGCGCTAATAGCGTGCCAGACATACGGAACCACGTAGTAGCTAAACACCAGGAAAATAGCGAGGTTGCGATATCCCCTCACCCACCCCCGTTTCTTGCCCATGTATTGGCGGGTAGTCTGCTCCATCAAGCGGATGTTTTTTAGAGACTCTCTGGTTACATAGGCTCCGTCATTGCTTCCGAATAGCAACGCTCATCCTCCGTGAAAATTTGGACCACTTCTCCGGAACACTGTCTCACATCAGACACCGCACGTCAGTTTATCTTATTGAGAAGGTAGGTGCCGAAATCACCGTTTCTCCCGAGGAGAACCGGCTTTCCGTCCGAGAGGCCCCGGTAGAACGAAACGCCGCGCTCCAGACTCTCCTGGTTCAAAACCAACCGTCCCCTCTCGAGGATAACGACCCCCTTGGTGGATCTGTGAACGGAGTCGAACACATAGCTACCGTCCGGGAGGATCGTTAGCGTGATCGGGTAACTCCTCGACTGATCGGGCCAGGTGAACAGCCCTTCCCAGATGCCCGTCACATTTTTTACATGCTTGACCCCGTCCGTGAGCCGGGGCGGAAACGTCAAGGCCATCAGCGCCACGAGCAGCGGCGCGGCCGCGAGGTAAACTCCGTTTCGAGCAAGCCACTTCCAGAAGATCCGTTGCCTCCCGTTGGGTTCCCTTATCAAAAACCCATTACAGCCCATGACGGCGGGGCGAGGTTATGATCATCAGAAAAGAATTTACGATACTAATCAAGATCGTCCCAACTTCCGGGGATCACCCGTGAAATCAGAATGAAAATTAAACTTCCCCTTCCTACCCAGCGTGAGGGAGAACTTAAAACCCCCGTTCCGTCGGGAAAGTTTGGAGGCCGAAGGTTTTTCCAGCTCCAGAGGGTTCTGCTAGAATCCAGCACGAAATTTATCCTTTATTCCTCTATCGGGAGCGTCGTTATGCGTTTTGGTATTCAAATCAGCTCGTTCAAGGAGTTTCCACCTATCGATGAGTTTCTAGACTTTGTGAGGGAGGCCGAAGCGCTCGGTATCGACCCGATCACGCTGGCGGACTCGGTTTCGACCTCACGGCTTCACAGCCGGGATATTTATGTGATGCTCGCCATCATCGCACGAGAGACGAAGCGGGCCCAGATCGGCACGTCGGTAACGAATTTCGTGACGCGCCACATCATGACAACGGTGAACGCGATGGCCTCGGTGGACGATCTGGCCGAGGGGCGCGTGATGCTCGGGTTCGGGGCGGGGGATACGCCACTGTACTCGGTGGGGCTGAAAAGATCGAATTTAAAGGCGATGAGGGAGGGACTCCTCGCAGCGCGGGCGCTCCTGAACGGGGAGCTGATCGAGATTGGAGGGACGCCGGTGACCTCGAACTGGCGAAAACCGCACCTGCCGATCTTCCTGGCGGCGGACGGACCGCGGACGCTCGAACTCGCCGGGGAGCTGGCGGACGGGGTAATCCTCGGGTCGGGGATCACGCCCGAGGTGGTGAGCTGGGCGCGGGGTCATATCGCCACCGGAGCGGAGCGCGCGGGGCGGCGGCCCGAGGATATCGAACTCTGGTTGAATGCGATTGTCCACATCGAGGAGGATGGAGCGGCGGCGCGCGAGACAGTCAGGCCCCGGCTCTGCACCCGGGCGAATCATAATTTCCGGCTGGGGATGAATGCGGTGCCCGAGGAGGAGCGCGAGGGGGTCGAGCGGTTCCGGGCGAATTACGATGAGCTGAACATCGGCGCGGGGAGCCCGAACGCGAAGTATATTACGGACTACATGATTGATCGGTTCGCGGTGGTGGGCTCGCCGGACGAGTGTCTGGAACGATTTCGGGAGATCGCCGGGCTCGGGGCGAAAACATTCATATTCGCGATGTCCTACACCCTCGAGGCGCGCCGGGAGATTGTCCGCTTCGTCGGGGAGCGGGCGTTGCCCGAACTGGGGGGCTGAAGAGGGGGCTTGCCACGGTCAGGGCCCGTCCCGGATGGGTTCCAGCACGGACGGGGCGGCATGGGAGCCCGGCAGATTCACCGAGACACCAAAACCCGGAAATTAGTGGAATCGCGGAGCATTTCGCAACAATTCAGGGGTTTTTCGCCAACAGTATCTAGAAGCCCAGCGCCACCATCAGGCGGTTCCACATGTTGATGACGGCGATAACGCCGAGAAGCTCGACGACCTCCGCCTCCGAATAGTGGGACCTGGCTCTCTCGAACGTAGCGTCCGACACCTTGACGCCCTGTGTGCTCTCCTCGCATAGCGCCAGCGCGGCTTTTTCCCGTTCATCGAAAACCCCGCTGGCCGAACCCTCCTTGGCGCCCTCGATTTTTTCAGCCGGAACCTTGTGCATCCCCGCCATCTTCGAATGCATCCCGGTGCAATACGCACAACCGTTCAATACCGAGGCCCGGATATTCAACACCTCTTTGAATCCCGCGTCGATATCGCCCGGACCATCCGCCACCGTGGTCAGACTCAGAAGGGAGCGCAAAAAATCGGGTTTGTGCGCCAGCGCCTTGACCGGGTCGATTACCACCCCGAATTGCTTTTGAAGATTATCCATTATTCTTTTGGCGCTTGCCTCGGCCTTGTCGCTTTCAATCAATGAAATTCGGGGCATCCGGCACCCTCCTTGTGATTTGATAATAAAAATGATGGTCTAGAAATGATGCGTGCAGCAGCGCATTAACTCCCTTTCCCTTTGCGCTCCGGGATATTTTCACACGGAAACGATGACTACACACTCATTGGCTCGATCATACAGTCTATTTTAGCTGCTGGCATTACCGTTTCCATGAAGATGTCGTCCTCGAAAAGGCTTAACCGTCATCCCCAAAAATAGAGCCGAGGATTCCTCATTAACATTTGATGACTTGCGCTCCTTAAAGAAAAATGGCCGCCGGCCTTAAAAGGGAAGAAATTACCACCTGCGCTTTTTCATGATATTCGAGGCAAAATCGCTTATACAAAACTTACATTTCGCTCTTTATTAACCTGAAAACCTTTGAGCGCGGTTGAATACACACGTCAAATTATCTGTTTTCTCTTTAGTTTCAGTGATTTCCAAGTCAGCGATTTTCAAAGGATGGGAATTCGGGCTAAAATATATTCCCTTCACGGTTTTCTTCTTGTTTATAAGATGTTATTTTTTTGATTGTGTGGAGATTTATGGACATCCCAAAAGCCTAGAAAATATAATCGGTTGCACTAACGAAATGATTCTAAAATAAGGACTAATCTCGAATGCCGGAAAATGGCAAACCAACGGGCGACCAGAGCAAGGCCCGGCTGAAAATCGGCCAGGCTGGCGATGGAAAAGGCAAGACTCGCGTGCGGCTCCGCCCCGTCGCCCTTGGAAATATCCCATGGGGAATCGAGGCGCCGGTCGATCTGTATATAAACAAAGGAAAAGAACTCTCCCTCCTTTTCAAGAAGAACCAAGGGCTTTCATCGGAGGCCTATTCGGAAATTTCCAAAGTGACCGACCGGCCGTATTACGACAAGGAAGCTGACGTTAACTGGCAAACTCTTGTTGAGAATAACTTTTCAGCGATTCTTGATTCCTCCCTTCCTACCGAGGGGAAAGCGGCCGTCGCCTACGGTTCCGCCGCACGTCAAACCCAACAGATTTTCAGTGAATTCAACGAGGCGGGCTACGAGACAGCCAATATGACAGTTGGAGCTATCAACAAGTTGATGGATGAACCGGGCGCCATAGAAAGTTTTTTCCAGCTCACTATCCACGACTATTATACCTACACCCACTCAGTACACGTTTACATATATTCATCCATGCTCACCAGGGAGATTATCGGGGATGAAAACGAGGGATTCCTGAAAGACCTTGGCGTTGGATTCCTTTTGCACGATATCGGAAAAAAAAGACATTTCTCCCGCGATACTCAATAAAAAAGGAAAGTTGGATGACGACGAATGGGAGGAAATTAAAAAACACCCGGGAACAGGTTATGACCTGTTAACGGGTATCTCCGGCGGATTAACCGAAGAAGTTACCCAAATCGTTCTTCAGCACCACGAAAAGATCGATGGGTCGGGCTACCCGAAAGGATTAAAAGAAAGCGACATCGGCCGGTTTGGAAGAATATGTTGTATCGTGGATGTTTACGATGCGCTAACAACAAAACGCTCCTACAAGGAAGCCATGTCGAAAATGACCGCCTTCACAATTATGTAGGACAGCCCCGGACACTTCGACGAAAAACTTCTCGCCCGATTCATTCGGCTTGCCGTGCCACATCTCGAATAGCCTGCTTCACTTTCTTCGGCCTCCTATTTCCGCCCGAAACAGGCATCAGGAATGTATTTTTCAACAAGGCGCCACGACCCCCCCCCCGCCGGATATTTCATCAGGGCGCATATATGCGCCGCGGCTTTTTTTCTTTTTTTGACTGGTTGCTCCTCCACACCCGATTATCCCTCGGCCGCGCCCCCTCCCCTTCCACAGGCCGGCCTAAGAGGCTATGCCTCCTGGTACGGTCCTCCTTATCACGGCCGGAAAACGGCAAATGGCGAAATTTACGATATGTACGCCCTCACCGCGGCTCATCGCACACTTCCTTTCAATTCACGGGTTCGGGTTAAACGGCTCGATAGCGGTGAATTCGTTGATGTGCGAATTAATGACAGGGGCCCATTCGTCAATGACCGTGTAATCGATCTTTCCAAGGGAGCAGCCGGAAAGATCAATATGATTTCCAAGGGAATCGCGTATGTGAAATTAATTCTGCTGAGAGTTCCTCCCGTGAAAAACAGCAGGTGGCTCATTTTGATAGGAAGATTCCGAAACAGAAAAGAAGCCGTTAATTTCACAAGTCAAATGAACAAACGATCCAAAAAATCACGGATTGTCCGCGGTTGGCATGGAGACCGAAATCGTTATCACGTCCAACTCAAGGGCTTCAGAAATCGTCAAAGGGCGATTAATCTTAAAAATCTCTTGAAGCGAAAAGGGTATGACGCTTTCCTGGTGCGGATCAAGTAGGCCGCCTCACATCAAAGATTTCTGAGACGCTCCTCCACCGCCTCCGCGTCGGTAAGAGGTTCCCGGCAAACAAAATTCTCGCAAATATAAACGGTGGCCGCGCCCTCCAACCTGACCTTTCCATCCAATAAAGGCACCAGATTATTCGAGTTGACTCCTTCAGTGCCAGACTGAAAGGCAAGCACTTTATTGGGGAGAAATACCCTGTTCACCGCCCTGAGCGCCGTTTGGGAGTCCGGAGAACGAGGATCCCCCGCGACAGCGATTTCAAGGGGCCTATCAAGATAAAAATCGAGTGCGAGGAGAAGCATATGAAAAGCGGCCGGAACTTTTTCCAGAAGCTGCCCGTAGGCCTTGATAGTCCCAACCCCCTTTTCGGAAAAAGAGGCATGCCCCAATAGCTTTCCCAGACGCAGCAAAGCAATCGCCGCCACGGAATTCCCCGAGGGAATAGCGCCATCCTGCGATGTTTTCTTTCGGACGATGAGATCTTCGTGGTCGTTCGCCGTGAAAAAGAAACCCTCGCCGTCTTCATCCCAAAATCGAGTGATCATCTCCCGGGCGAGTGCCGCCGCCTCTTCGAGCCACCGGTTTTCAAATGTCGCTTCATACAGATCAATCAGACCCATAATCAAAAATGCATAATCGTCCAGATAGGCGTTCAGCTTGCTGACCCCGCCACGATGCGTCCTAAGCAAACCACGCTCACCCCGCATTTGACCGAGAATAAAATCCGCGGCCTTCCGAGCCGCTTCCAAATAGGACTCCTCCTCGGTAACACGCCCCGCCATGGCCATTGATCCGATCATCAGCCCATTCCAGCTGGTTAGGATTTTTTCATCGCGTCCCGGTTTCACTCTCTTCTCTCTCACCAAAAATAATTTTTGGCGGCCCCTCTCCAGAATCTCGAGAAGCGATTCCTGGTCGATGTCTTCTTCCTCGCAAAAAAGTTTCGGGCCCTTCGGTATGCGGAGGATATTCTGACCCTCGAAATTTCCGGGTTCGGTTACATCGTAAAAGCGGCAAAACAGACCCGTGTCCTTCGCTCCCAGGACCGCCTCCACCTCATCGGGCCGCCAAACGAAAAACTTCCCCTCCACCCCTTCGCTATCCGCGTCCTGAGACGAATAAAACCCGCCTTCGGGCGAGGTCATCTCCCGGAGAACATAATCGAGCGTGTCGGTGGCGACGGAGAGGTAGAACGCGTTTCCGGACGCTTGAAACGCTTCGAGATAGACGCGGGAGAGCAGCGCGTTGTCGTAGAGCATTTTCTCGAAGTGAGGGACCAGCCAATACGGGTCAACACTATAGCGATGGAAACCCCCGCCGAGTTGATCGTACATCCCGCCCAGGGCCATCCGCTGGAGGGTGAACTCCGCTATTTTCAGGTGATTCTCGTTTTTTCCGCGCCGCCATTCGCGCAGCAGAAGCATAATCGCCATTGAGGGCGGAAACTTGGGGGCCCCGCCAAACCCGCCCCATGAGCTATCGAAGCGGTTTTCCAAATCCTTCGCCGCCCGGGAGACGAGGTCGAGCCCGAGTTCTCCGGCCGCCGGAGCCACGGCGCTCATCTTCTCGATCTCGGCTGTCATCTTGCCGGCGTTCACCTCGAGCTCGTTTCTCTTGCTCGAAAAAATTTCGATAATGCGCAGGAGCAGCCCTTTGAAACCGGGCCGCCCGTGCATGTCCTCGGGCGGGAAGTAAGTGCCCCCGTAGAAGGGCCGCTGGTCGGGCAGCAGGAACATGCTCATCGGCCATCCGCCCTGGCCCGAGATCATCTGGACCGCCTCCATGTAGATTGCGTCGAGGTCGGGCCGCTCCTCGCGGTCCACCTTGATGGAGATGAAGGCCCTATTCAGGATCTCCGCAATCTCTTCATTTTCAAAGCTTTCCCGCTCCATCACATGACACCAGTGACAGGCCGAATAACCGATCGATAAAAAGATCGTCTTATCCTCTTCCCGGGCGAGGGCCAGCGCCTCCTCCCCCCAGGGGTGCCAGTCCACCGGGTTATGCCGGTGCTGGAGCAGGTAGGGACTCGTCTCCCCGGCAAGGTGATTCTCTCTTTCGGTCATCAACAAACCTTGATTTTCGCCCACGAGCCAGCCCCGTTATCCGCTTCCGGCCAACCCGGTAATTAACCCTGCCTAACCCGGCACTCCACTCCGGCGATCCCGGCATTTAGCCCCAAATTTCCCGTTTTTGGGCGGGGGATGCTTCCCCCCATCCGAGAATATCATCTTTTCCGCCTCCGGCCCCGAAAAAAAGACCTCCCTCTCATGATTTCAACTCTAATTAATCTTCGTGGATGGTGGTTTTTACTGGAGCCAGTTTTTGCGCCGATTTCTCAAGCTAAGACTGAAGTATAGCTGTGGTTTTCCAAAAGAAAAAAATGCCGGCACTTAAAAATATCTTCTATCCCTCATACCTCCGGGCAATATCATTCATGCGCTAAGGCATGGCGAGTGCCGGGAGTGTAGTGGGCCAAATATTATTCGTCATCAGTCAAAACTCTTTGAACCACTTCTAGCAGATGAGCGAGGTTAAATGGCTTGGGGATGTAAGCCTTGATACTATTGGCGAGGGCACTTCCCGGTGAAATTTCAGGGCTGACTCCCGAGCAGAATGACGTGCCCCCCTCATATCGGTCCATGTTGGATGAGAGGATTTTCGGTACTCT
>JAPYQX010000060.1 GCA_029937135.1 Nitrospinota bacterium | reverse complement strand
GCCGAGGGTCATCCGAGCGCTGTGATGGATATGAGTTTCGCCAACCAGGCCCTTGCCGCCGAATACCTGGTCAACGAGGCGAAAAACCTCGATCAAAAGGTGTATCCCGTTCCCCAGTATCTCGACGACGATATCGCCAAGCTCAAACTGGAAAGCCTGGGTGTCGATATCGACTCCCTCACGGCTGAGCAGGAAGAATACCTGAGCAGCTGGCAGTTCGGAACCTGATCTTTTTTAGTCCCTGCTCTAGCCGCCTGGCCGGAGGTATCATGTTGGATGGGTCCGCTGACCGCTCCGGCAAGCGGGGTGCCGGGTATTCATTCCTGCCCCTGATCCCGGCCCTGTTCATGGGGTGGAGCCTCCTCGCCGCGCCCGCTGCCATGGCAGCGGTTCGTGTGACGGCCCTCCGGCATTTCAGCACCGAAGGCTACACCCGGGTTGTTCTCCTCCTGGACCGGGAGTCCCTTGATTTTCGTTCAGGCCGCTTGAAAAATCCGCCGCGGCTGTTTGTAGATATCCCCTCCGGCCGTCTCCGGCCGGGATTTCAAATGCCCGCGTTCGACAAAACCAGCATTGCCCGAAAGCTCAGAGTCGGCCGTCCCCGTAAAAATCTGATGCGTCTCGTAATTGAGTTGAGGAGAGGGAAAATCCGCCATAAAATCTTCACCCTGCCCAATCCCAACCGGATTGTGATCGATTTACGGGAAATCCGGATCGCCAAAAGGCGGCCGGGTCCCTCACAGGCGCATTCCGTCAAGAGAAGCGCTCCTGGCACGGCCCGCTCCCGGCCCGGCCCGGGGGGCCGGTCACCCGCCGGAAATGACCGGATTGGCCGTGCGATCTTCGGAGAAATGAGAAAGAACTCTGTTCCGGAAGACAAAAAGCGGCGGTCGCTGAAAATGACGGCGCGCTTCCGGGCCGGCCTCGGCCGCATTGTTCTTGATCCGGGACATGGGGGAAGAGATCCCGGCGCCTCCGGCCTCTACGGCCTTGTTGAGAAAAAAGTGGCTCTTGAAATTTCCAGGAGAACGGCCGAAGTGCTTCGTGATTTACTCCCGCCAGGGAACACCGTTCTTTTGACTCGCAACCGGGACCGCTTCATGGAGCTTGCCGATCGGACTTCGTTCGCCAATCGCCACGACGCCGACGTTTTTGTCTCAATCCATCTCAACAGCTCACCGTTTCGGAGAACGAGAGGGGCCGAAACTTACCTGCTGGCCGAGGCTTCCACACCCCGGGCATTGGAGTTGGCGGCCCGGGAGAGCGGGACCACGGTCAGCCGCCTGAGCGACTTGCAAAAAATCCTCAACGATTTGATGCTCCGTTCGAAAGTGACCGAGTCGCACCAACTCGCCAACGCGGTCCAAAAGTCGTCGGTCGTCCGCCTTAGGAGAACATATCCGGGGCTCAAGGATCTGGGTGTGAAGCGGGGCCCCTTTTATGTTCTCGTTGGGGCTCAAATGCCGAGCATCCTTATTGAATTGGCGTTTCTCACCAACCCGGAGGAAGCCAGGCGCTTGCGCAAGAAAAAATACCGCCGTGCCCTGTCCGAGGGAATTGCCAAGGGCATAGCGAGTTTCGTAGGCATTCCCGTACGGCGCGCCTCTGGCGCCTCGCCTATCACCGGAAGGGCCCAGCCCTAGCGAAGAGGCTAGGACCTTGGGGCGTAAATTCCATAAAACCGGCTGGAATCCTGGATCGATAATGCCACTTCCCGTAATCGTCATCGTAGGGCGCCCCAACGTGGGGAAATCCACGCTCTTTAATCGTCTAATCGGCCGTCGAAGAGCCATTGTAGAGGCTACGCCGGGGGTGACCCGGGATCGCCATTATGGCAGGGGGGAGTGGGAGGAAACCCCGTTTTTCGCCGTGGATACCGGCGGCATCACCGATGCCGAGGCGGACCCCTTCGGCCCGCTAATCAACAGCCAGGCCGCCGCCGCTATCGAAGAGAGCGATGTGGTGATCTTCCTGGTGGACGGCCTCGAGGGGGTGACCCCCGCTGACGAAAATATCGCAGGGATGTTGCGGATAACCGGGAAACCGGTCCTGCTGGTTGTCAACAAAACCGACGCGAACCAGGCACGAGAGGGGGTTTGGGATTTTTTCGGCCTCGGCCTGGGCGAGCCGCGCTCCATCTCGGCCGAGCACGGAGCGGGCGTGAGCGATCTGATCGAGGAAGCGCTGGGGATGTGTCCCAAGGAGGAGCCTGGGCCTTTCTCCGGAGACGAGGAGATTAGCGTCGCTATCGTCGGCCGGCCAAACGTCGGGAAATCCTCGCTGGTGAACTCCCTGTTGGGCGAGGAGCGCATCCTCGTTAGCCCTGTTCCAGGGACCACCCGCGATCCGATCGACTCTCTTTGCCGCAGGGGGGAGACGCTCTATCGCTTTGTCGATACCGCCGGAATCCGGAAAAGGGGAAAGGTCGGGAACAACAAGGTCGATGTCGTGAGCATGATCCTTGCCTTCAGGAGCATCGAACGCGCCGAAGCCGTTTTGCTGGTGGTGGACGCCACCGAGGGACCAAAAGCCATCGACGCCCAGATTGCCCGGCACATCGTCGATTCAGGCCGAGCCTGCGCCATATTGCTGAACAAATGGGACCTGGTCGTAAAAGACGAAAAGAGCTTCGATGAAAACGTCCGGTTGGTTCACCGGAAACTCGTTCACATCGATTTCGCGCCGGTGATTTCCATTTCCGCGCTGAGCGGACAACGGACACACAGGGTTTTCGGCCTAATCGACCTGATTATTGCTTCCCATCGCCGGCGCGTCTCCACTGGAAAGCTCAATCAGGCGTTTAACCGTTGGATAAGGGCATATCCACCCCCCTCCGGCCGGACAGGCCGCCGCCCGAATCTCCTGTATGTCACCCAGACCTCGACCGCCCCGCCTCAATTCGTCATTTTCGCCTCTCGGGCAAAAAAACTGCCCGAGGCGCAATACGGCCGCTTCATCGAAAACCGTCTGCGAGAGGATTTCGATTACGAGGGAACGGCGATCCGCGTCAGTTTCAGGAAACGTATATTGAGAAAAGACAGCGGCGGTGCCAGACGGGGAAGGGGAGAGAAAACCAAGAGCCGTCCTTTCCGGCGGAAGCGCTGATTTTACTTAATCTAACTTAACTTTTTTCTTTAGGCGGCCGCTTTTCACCCGGCTCTCCATCAACAAAAATATCCTCCACACGCTCGGGATAAAAGGCCAGCAGACCTCTGATTTTCGGACACTCCGCTATCGGGTCCGGGTAGCTCCAAACGATATCCTCGAAAACTTCACCGCTCAACTTTGCCGACCAATACACCGCGCTCCCCTTGTAGGGACAAACGGATGAGCTCCCGGATTGGGTCATTATCTCCATTCGAACATCTTCCTCGGGGAGGTAGTAGCGGGGCGGCAGGCCCGTTTCAAATAGAACATGGGGGCAGTGGCTTTCGGCTATAGTCTCGCCCGCCAGGACCACGCGGATATGGCGCGAGCTTTTCAACACATCGACCCGCTTGTAGGGATCCCTCGGATGGAGGAACACCTCCTCGTCCTCCTCGTACCATGCATCCATCCGGTTCCAGTAAAAAGCGATATAGTTTGAAATCTCGGGAACACTCTCGATGGGGGTTTCGTAACACCACACCGCGTTTTCGGCCGTCCGGTCCCGGACGGTAAGCCTCCAATAGGACGCATCTCCTTTTACGGGTCAGTGGGTACTGTTATCGGTCCGCTCCATGAGATCCATCCGGACATCTTCGTGGGGGAAATAATAAACCGGTGTGTGCCATGCCTCTCGCATCAACAAGGCATGTTGGCTGTCGGCGACAGTTTCACCCCCGAAGACCACCCGCACCCTCCTGGGGCACAACTCGTTATGAACAAAATGCTCCTCATTCGCGCCAATTCCATCCGGTCTAGGTGCCATTATCCGTCTCCATTGCGCATGTGAAATTATTTTCCGAGACACTAATATCCAAATTATAGGGGTTTTGGGCAATCTTGCCGGGTCAGATGGCCAGATTAGCCTGTCCCGCGTGAAGGTGTCATGCATTCTTCACAAAAGGAAGGGGGTGTAACCCTCCTAAATCTCCCATTATCTTTTCCCGCCAGCATCCATAACTGGTCCATATTAGAAAAAAAGCGATGAGTATCAATTGTTTATGGCATAAAAAAACTTGAAGCCCAGCATTAAGCACCTACCTCCAAATCCTTCATTATGATTGACAAAATAGGCATTCAAATGGCACGATTACCCTCTGATAATCTTGGGCTTAAAGGCGTGCAATTTTTTTAATGACACACGAATTATTTCTCCACTGATAATTCGAAATTAAAGGAGTTCACTTCTATGGCCGCGCTAGAGGTAGGG
Source organism: Nitrospinota bacterium (assembly GCA_029937135.1). Classification (GTDB taxonomy): domain Bacteria; phylum UBA8248; class UBA8248; order UBA8248; family UBA8248; genus UBA8248. The sequence goes on along the minus strand of JAPYQX010000060.1, from coordinate 7,600 downwards.
GCCCTTCGAAACGTGGTTTTTTTGGGCGAAGGAGGCAACGGGAAAACTTCTCTTGTCGAGGCCTGCTTGTTTACCGCAGGAAGTACGGACCGGCAGGGAAAGGTTGACCAGGGAAATACCATCCTCGACGCAGAACCCGAGGAAGTAAACAGAAACTCCTCAATAACGGCCGCCGTCAGTTTTGTTGACTGGAAAAAACACCGCCTCAACCTGTTGGACACCCCTGGCTACTCAAATTTTATTGCCGAAACCGTAGCCTGTATCCGCGCAATCGACAATTCCGTCATCGTACTGAATTCCCATGATGACCCCAAAGTCACGACAGAGAAGGTATTCAACTGGGCAGGTGAGGAAAAAATTCCCCGCTTTATATTCATCAACCACATGGACCACGAGCAGTCCGACTACCTTGGCGCATTGCAAAAAGCGGAATCTCTTCTCGACACACGGGTGGCGGCGTTCCAGCTTCCCATCGGGAGCGGCGAGGATTTCCGTGGCGTAGTGGACCTGGTCTCGGGAAAGGCTTTCACCTACAAGGCGAACGAGAGCGGCAAGGGTAGTGAGGAGGAAATCCCCGCCGAACTTACTGATACCTACGAAGAAATGCGGGGAAAACTGATCGAATTCGCCGCTGAGGCCGACGAGGCGCTCCTGGAGAAATATCTCGAAGGAGAAGAATTGACATCCGAAGAAATCGCCGTTGGATTAAAGCAGGGAATCATAGAGGGTTCCTTTCTTCCGGCCCTTTGCGGATGCGGGGTGAAAAATATTGGAACCGACGTTCTTCTCGATGCGCTGGTTAAATACGGCGCTTCTCCGGATGTCAGGTCCTTCGCCGCGGCAAAAGCGGGCGAGGGAAACGAGATCGCCGTAGAGGCGGACCCTGATGCGCCGTTCAGGGCATTGGTGTTCAAGACCGTCGTGGATTCTTTCGCCGGAAAACTGAATATATTCAGGGTAATTTCCGGTTCGATATCCGCTGACTCATCGGTCCTGAACCCCAACAAAGACGAAAAAGAACGGTTGGGAGCGCTCCTGTATATTCAGGGGAAAAATCAACAACCCGTTTCCGGCAAGCTTGTACCGGGCGATATCGCGGCAGTGGCGAAACTCAAGGTCACAGAAACGGGCGACACCCTTTGTGACGAAAAAGTCAGGGAAAAATTCGACCCCATCAAATACCCGGCTCCGGTGATTTCCTATGCCATTGCTCCCAAAAGCAAGGGAGACGAAGAAAAACTCAGCACCGCCCTAAAGCGAATGAAGGATGAAGACCCCGTTTTGACCATCGGCAGAGACGCCCAAACCAACGAATTGCTCCTCTCGGGCCTGGGCGTCCTCCACATCGAGGTCGCCATCGAACGCATCAAGCGAAAATACAATGTCGAAGTCGAAATGCGAACCCCTCGTGTTCCCTACAGGGAGACCATCAAGGGCAGAACAAAAGTACAGGGACGCTACAAGAAGCAAACCGGTGGGAAAGGGCAATTTGGCGATACTTGGCTCGAGATTGAACCCCTTTCCAGGGGTGATGGATTTGAATTTATCGACAAAATCGTCGGGGGGGTGATTCCCAAAACCTACATACCGGCTGTCAAGAAGGGGATTATCGAGGCGATGGAAACCGGTACCCTCGCCGGCTATCCAGTAACCGACCTAAAGGTAACGCTGTTCGACGGAAGCTATCACAATGTTGATAGCTCTGAGATGGCGTTTAAAATCGCCGGTTCGATGGGTTTCAAAAAAGGCATCGCGGGTTGCAAGCCCACTTTGCTCGAGCCCATCATGACCATGGAGATTACTGTTTCCGACGACTACATGGGGGACATTATCGGCGACATGAATTCAAGACGCGGGCGGGTCCTGGGAATGGACCCCGCTCCTGGCGGAAAACAGACCATCCGGGCCCAGGTACCCATGTCCGAGGTGCTTAATTACGCCCCCTCGCTCCGCTCCATGACTCAGGATCGCGGAGATTTCTCGATGGAGTTTTCCCACTACGAAGAAGTTCCAGGGCAGGTGGCCGAAAAGGTGATTTTGGAGGCTGTTGTCGCCAGGGAAGAGGAATAATCTCCGCCTGAAGGGAAGTTTCGATATGGCTGCAAAAGGAGTTAACCTGCTCGACGACGACGATTCAGATGATGCGTCACTGAGCGATTTCGATGATGACCTCGACAGTGGACTTGGCTCATCCTCCGGTGGTAAAGGCGGAGGAGGACTCATCCGAAAAATTGTCATCGCACTCGGTGTCCTTGTTCTCCTTGGAGGCGGCTCCTGGGCGGGGTATCAATTTTGGTGGATTCCAAGGCAGATACAGGCTGAAAAGAAGATTGAGGCCCAAAAACGGCTCGAGGAGTTGAAAAAACAGCGCCGCGAACAGGCCAAAATGGAACGGGCACGCCGGAAAAAAGAGCTTGCTCTTCTCCAGAAAATGCAGTCCGAAAAAGATGCGGAAGTAAAACAAACCGCGCAGCAGGAACCCGAAAAAAAAGAACCCGAACCCCCAAAAGATACGGCGCCCGCCGAAATGAAGAAGCCCCAAATGGCTAAAAAAGAGCCCGCGCAACTGCCCGTATCTCGTCCAAAAATCGAGGAGAAGCCTGCCTTGGCGGCCGCTCCCGAGAAAAAGGTCAAGTCATCCAGACCACGGCGGCCCCGGCCCCGCCAAATCGTGAAAACCACTTCCATGCCTAAACCAAAGGCGGGGGATATGCGAAAAAAAAGACTTCCCGCCAAATCAAGAATCGCTCGTGCGCCTAAACGCTCGGCCAAGGCGCCTCCCGGAAGCTATTTTAGTATTCAGGTAGCTACCTGCAGGACGGACAAATGTGTCAAATCGTTTGTGCGCAACCTCCGGGCAAAAGGATTTAAACCGTTCGTAGGCGGAGGTGGTCGAGGTTCGGCTTTGGCGCAAACCGAAGTCCTGCTCGGTGATTTCGCCAACAAATCCGCGGCCGAAGCTTTGGCATCAAAAGCAAAGGGCAAGAAGTTCCGGACTACGGTCTATAAGAGTGGGTCGAAATGGTTGGTGTCAGCCCGAAAGTTCACCGACCTTGAAGAAGCTGCCCAACGTCTGGATCAGGTAGAGGATTCCGGTTTTGTGGGCCGGCTCTCCGCGAGCAAGGCGGTTTCGAAAAAAATTGCTCTTCGAACGGTTCGAATTGGAAAAATGACAAGTAGGCAAGATGCCGTCGCGATGTTGGCGCGAATTAACCGGTCGGGATTTTCCGGCTCCTATGTCGTCCGCCGGAAATAAACCGGCACAGGAGGAATGGGGTGGCCGAAGAAGCGAGTAACATGACGCGCCCAGAAATCCCCGACAAGCTTTTCTTCAAAATCGGCGAAGTTGCGCAATTGACGGGTACAAAGCCTCATGTACTGAGGTATTGGGAGAGCGAATTCAAGATGCTCCGCCCAGCGAAGGGCGAGTCCGGTCAGCGGATATACCGCCGGAAAGATGTTGAACTGATCTTTTCGATCAAGCAGTTGCTCTACGAGGAAAATTTCACCATCGCCGGAGCGAAAAAACAGCTCCAGAAAAAACGCTCTCTGCGTGCGGAAACCGCCCGTGCCGCCGCGCCGCGCCAGCCCGAAGCTGAGACCCCTCAACCGGGTCTGTTCGGAAATCAAAGCAATTCCGATATCGAGCTGGTCCGCAAAGAATTAACCGAGCTTCTCGATTTCTTGAAATAAAGGGCTCCTATCCTTCTCAATCAGGCAAATAACCCGAATTTCACTTACGGGCACATCTCCCTACGGGTTGCCGTCTCCGCCCGGTCCCGTAATTCCCGCGGCGCTTTGACCTCGGGGGCCGAATTTGGGTAAAAGAGGAGCCGCACAAGTGGAGTTCCCGCCTCCATGGCAAGATAATTCACCGGGGCGCGGAGCAAACAAGTTCACCTACCGATAATCAAGGACTATTCCAGATGGCGCGTTCGTTTCGAAAGGAAATCAAGGAGCCCGACTCCTTTCAACTTTTCGCCGAAAAGGCAGTGGATTGGTATCAGGCCAACACCAGAGCCGTCCTGGGGGCCATAGTGGCCCTGATTGCCGTCGTGGGCGGGATAGTGGGCTATGCCGTATGGACCGCCCAGGTCCGGGAGCGGGCGGGGATCGCCCTGGCTATCGCCGAGACCGCCTCCACGGACCCGCTCAGCCCTGAGTTCGAAAATGCGCTGAGATTGGCGGCGAACGCCTATCCGGGGACCAAACCCGGAATTATCGCCAGGCTTCGCCTTGCGGCGCTTCTGGCCGAGCGTGGAGAGACAGCCGCCGCCGAAAAGGAGTACAGAAGGCTCCTCGACAAGGAGAAAGCTCTCACCGAGACCGACCGCGAGATTACCCGGCGCGGCCTCGCGGGCAGCTTGGGTCTTCAGGGGAAATGCGCCGATGCCATCCCGATCTGGAGGGACATTCTCGCCAAGGGAAGCCTTCTGGCGGCAGAGGATCTTTATCTTTCAGTAGGAGGATGCCTTGAGGAGACGGGCCGCCCATGGGAAGCCCTCAAGACCTACGAGGAACTCATCCAGAAACACCCGTCGAGCCCGTACATCACGTCTCGACTGAGGGCCCAGATGGCGCGCCTCGGGGGCGTAAAATAGGCGCCGGTCCCAGCTTATTGAGCGCCTTGCCCGGGACACGGCCTCACGGGACCGGGGCAACCTGGCGCGGAACCCGAACCCGAGAATATACGCGCAATACGCATCATCGTATGATAATATATGTTATGTCAAATAGATGGTATCCCTTGCTAAACCCGGAATACCTCCCATCCGCTCACTCCCGAGTATAGCTCAGGGCTCAGATCACTCCACTCTCAATAACAGGCCCGGTAAATTCACTCCGTTCTATAATTACCTGCCACGAACCAACTCCCCTGATTAGTCGCATGACTCGGCCTACAGATGACTCCGCCCTCATTGCAGCCCGGCCGATACACTTCGCCAATTATGGCTGTCGCACGCTACAGCGTCGTCGCCCCCCAGCGAAGACCACTGGCGCCCCCCTCCAGGGTATGAGCTCTCCCAGAGGCCACGATCATAGGCTCCGTGAATATCCCTGGAATACGACCCATCTCGGCGCCGTAAATTTATAAACTCTCCAGGAAAGCTAACTTCAGCGCCTCTAACAAGCTCCCGCAGCGCCCTCGGGCGGTTCCAATGCACACCAGTAATGCCCCCCGTAAATTATTCAATCCCAATTCGGCTCGAATTTGCATCAAGAACCCGCCAAAACTTACTGTATTTCCAGCGATGAAAACCCGACCCATGAAGTGGTTTCGATGTCTTCAGGCGGGCGTGGCCCAAGTCCGGCCAACCCACCGGCAAGGACATCATCACAATCCGGGACGGACCCCCGTGCCAGATACCTGGCTTGTGGGTACATCATCCCCGGCTGGCTCACCCATGTTCGGGACGGACCTAGCCGTACATCTTCGCCGCCCGTTTGATGTCCGGCTCCGCCTTTTCAAGATCGGCGTGAATCATCGCCGGTATGATATCCACATTCGCCTCAAAAGCGTGAAACCACGGCTCGGCCACCCTCGGAATCTCGGATGCGTCCTCGATATTAAAGAAAATAAAGCCCGCCCGCTCCCCATTCGCCGTCGTGAAATACGCCGCCTCGGGCTCCAGTTGCTCCAGAATCTGCCCGATCGTATTACCGAGCGAGCCGTCCGCCGCCATCTCGTTGGCAATCTCGACCGGCAACTCCACCTTCATCATAAAACGCATGAGACTCCTCCTTTTGGCACTGGGGGTCAGCTCCGAGCTAGCGCAGGAGCCGAGAGTGTTTCCGGGGCTATGTGTGTCTTTCAAGGGGTCAGTTACGGGCGAAGGCGGGATTTTAGCATTTTGGGAGCGAATGTATAGGGGGAGCAAATTTGGGGATAGGCGGAAAGAAATTACCCCCTATATTTTTCCAAGATAAGCATGACGAATTCTTAATCAGGCAGCCGTGGGGACGTAAAACACACGTCTGCTATGTGACCGCCGTGTAAAAAATTTTCAAATTCGCTCGTATCGTCTGAGACTTCCCTGCTGCTTCATCCGGTGTTCTTAGATTCAGCGCCTGGTGGACTTTGTGGGCGGCGAGATGGTCATTTAAGCGGGACAGGATGAAACGGGCGCGTATCCTTCCGTGTGAGTAATACCCACACCTCCCTGGCGGGGGCCAATGGGAAGGAGAGGCCACCCATTTCTTTTTGGGAATACGGCCCGAGTAAACTTCTTCTTAGTTTCCCGCCACCAGGCCCTTATAACTCGACGGCGCCCTGTCATATTCATTGAGTTCGCCGGCATATTCGTCATCGGCCGAATTTTCTTGAATTTTATTTGCATCGGTGGAGATATCGCCGGCTTCATCAGAAACATCCGCCTCAGATTGCACGGATTTTTCTTGCTTTCCGGTGATGATTTTTTCAAGCATGGCCACGGCTTCACGCATGGTTCCGGCCTGGGAGATGAGTTGCCCGCTGGCAGTAGCGCTTTCCTCCGCCGTTGCCGCGTTGCGCTGAGTCAACTGATCCATCTGGCTCACCGCTGTGTTTAACTGTTGTATGCCCTGATCTTGTTCTTTAGAAGCGCCTGAAATCTCGACTAAAATATCGGCCAGCTTTCTTGAACCATTGACAATTGTCTCGAGTGCCGCGCTATTCTGCTCAGCCAGACCGGACCCGCGCTTGCTTTTCACCACGCTTTCCTCGATGAGGGCGGCAGTGTCTTTCGCGGCCTCTGCGCTTCGCTGGGCAAGGTTGCGTACTTCTTCCGCCACCACTGCGAATCCTTTCCCATGCTCGCCCGCCCGCGCCGCTTCAACAGCGGCGTTAAGCGCCAGAAGATTCGTCTGAAAGGCGACCTCGTCGATTACCTTGATGATGCCCGCAATCTTCTCAGAGGAAGGGTTAATCTCCTTCATGGCCTCAACCATTTCATCGTTCGATTTCTGACCTTCACCAGCTGATTGGCTGGCATCTCCGGCGAGAGTGTTTGCCTGCTCGGCGTTTTCCGCGTTTTGCCGGACCATGGAAGCGATTTCTTCGAGGCTCGCAGAGGTTTCCTCAAGGCTGCTTGCCTGCTCAGTGGCTCCATCGGATAGACTCCGGCTCGACGAAGAAAGGTGTTCAGACGCCATCGTCATCTGATTGGCGCTTTTGCTGATGAAGTCGGATGCCAACTGAAGCAGCTTTGTGATCGTTCGAATGAGAAACCACCCGACCAAGCCTCCAAACAGAAGCGCCACTCCGATTAGGATAAACGACAAGTTTCGGATCCAAATGTTGTTTTTGATGGGAATATTCCCGGCTTTTTCAGCGCCTTTTTTCGCCACCGCCACCAACTTGACCAGCTTCCCATTGATCTTGGAGGCCATTATACGGCTATTTGAGACGAGCAAATTTTCGAGAATTCGATTTTTGTCGGCATATGCGTCGACGGCTTCCATCATGGTTTGCTTGTATTGACTCACCGCCGGCCGAAGGAACGCGACTGATTTTTTGTCGGATTTCTCCAAAACCGTAAAAAGCTTGTTTATTTCTTTATGGGTGAGCTCGGCCTGCTCTTCGGATTCATTTTGAAGACTCACCGCCAGGTCGGACATCCAA
>JAPYQX010000434.1 GCA_029937135.1 Nitrospinota bacterium | reverse complement strand
ATCGGCGCCAGGCTCCTGAAGCCCAACTCCCAGAGCCAATCAAGTCGATCCAGACCCGCCTCGCTTTCGATGAAATACACGCCTTCGGCGTGGAGCAGTTGATTCCCCTTCCCCTCGAGGTCTCCGGCCCCGAGGACCAACCCCAATCCCTCGGCCCCCCGGATGAGTTCGACCTCCTCCTCGAGCAGCGTCCGCTGGTCCCCCGTCGCGAGGTCGGCGCGCCGCCCCGTCGCCGTGAAGAGACCTCCAAGCCGGGCCGCCATCGGCAGATCGATTTGTTCTTTTAAATACTCGCGTCCCTCGGGAAGCCGCTGAATCAGCCTGAGATCGGTGTGAAAATCCCAGACATCCGAAAAAGAAAATTCCATTCAATACCTCCGAGGAATATGGAGCATGCCGCATCCCAAACCTGCGGAGACGGCATCTCACCTAGGGCGAAGTGCCCAGCCTAAGATTCACCAGCAGGGCCCCGCCAACGGTGAGGATCGCCCCCACCGGCACCCGCCATGTAATGTTTTCCGCCCGCCGCACTAACAGCAGCGCCAGCCCGACTGTAATGATCGGAGAGAGTTGGATAAGCGAAACGATACGAAAGACCTCCCCCCCCTTGAGCGCGCTCGCATAGAAAAAATGGGCGACAGCCACGAAAACTCCGGCCAACAAAAAGGGGCGCCAGGCATTCCTGACCCCTTCGGGCACCTGATCGCGGAAAAAGACAACAGTGTAGGCGGATATGGCGACTAGAGCCGCCACCCCCCCGACCAAAGCGGCCGGAATTATGTCGGGAAACGCCGGAAGGCCCTTCCGCCAAAAAACGGCCCCCATGCCGGCAAACCCCGCGGCGGCAATGGGCCAGAGGGCGTGAATGCGCTTCCATATTCCTTCGGTCTTTCCGGACGAAACCAGAGCGACGCCGAAAACAACCAGCAACACTCCCCCCAAGTGATGAAAAGCGGGCCGCTCGCCGAGAAACCAAACAGCCATGAGCGAGGCGAAAATCGGCGAGCACCCTTTTATCGAGGCCGCCCGGGCGACGCCGATTCGGGATATCCCGAACATGAAGAAAATGACAAAAAGCCCCGGGTTCAAGGCGCCGCCCACCGCCATCCAGAAATAGTGCTCCCCCAGGGGGGGGAACGCGGCGTCCGTGACCAGGATCAGGGCGATAAGAGTCGATACCGCCATGAACTGCATGATCATCGCGCCGACGAAAGGACTGGCGTGATCCAGCCCGGATCGCAGCGCCATATCGGCAAAGGAGAAGGCAAAAGCCGCCCCGACAGTGAAAAAAAAGGCGGCGTCAAAAATCAATTGAAAATTCCTCCTTCGAAACCGGCTTCCTCGCTGATCAAACCGGCCGGACAAAAAGAACTCGTGAAAAAATCCCCACCCCATGATTATACATCGAGATGCTGCTCACCCCCATAAGGCCGGAGGTTCGCCCACGGCGCCCAACCGGGGGGATAACCCCGGATATCCCGCGCCTCATCCGCAATTCCTCACCCTTTGCCCGCATTTCCCCCCATCTAACCCGAGCCAAAATCGTGTAAAATCCCCCCGATTTAATCGAGCCGCTTTTTAATTTCACCGCCAAACCAAACGATAGGACTTGTCCCCTCAAATGAAAATTACCGAAATCCGCGACACCGTTATCCCCATCCAGTCCGATATCAGGAACGCCTACATCGACTTCGGGTTGATGACGGTGAGCGTCGTCGCGCTCGTCACCGATGTTGTCCGGGAGGGAAAGCCCGTTGTCGGCTTCGGTTTCAACTCGAACGGCCGCTACGCCCAGCAGGGCCTCCTGCGCGAGCGCTTTCTTCCCCGCCTCGAGGCCGCCGCCCCCGATTCCCTGATCAACGAGGAGGAAACCAACCTCGACCCCGAAAAAATATGGCAATGCCTGATGAAAAACGAAAAACCGGGCGGCCACGGCGACCGCTCGGTGGCCGTCGGCGTCATCGACATGGCCGTGTGGGACGCGGCGGCCAAGATCGCGGGCCTCCCCCTTTACCGCTACCTCGCCGATCGCTACAGGGGGGGCGAGGCCGAAGATAAAGTTTCCGTTTACGCGGCGGGGGGCTACTACTACCCGGGCAAGGGCCTCGGCGCCCTGAAGGACGAGATGAGGAGCTACCTCGACCGGGGCTACACCACCGTCAAGATGAAAATCGGGGGCACTTCCCTGGATGAAGATCTGAAGCGGATAGAGGTCGTTCTTTCCGTCGTCGGCGGGGGCGAAAAC
>JAPYQX010000059.1 GCA_029937135.1 Nitrospinota bacterium | reverse complement strand
CCCTCGAGGAAGCCGAGCGCTGGCTCGCCACCAACCTCAATTACGAACCCGGCCGGGCCGTGGTGTAGGGAATCATCAATTCCAGTTGATCCGAACTTGTTTTAAGAAAAGGCACGGAACTCTAGAGGCCTAAAGGAGACACGTATGGCAATCAGAATAAAGGAAGTGCCCGAGACGACGGAGAACTGGGCGGAGGCGGATTTCAAGGGGCACGCCAAAAGCGTTGTGACCGTCAAGGGGGGTCACACCATGATCGTGGACGAGCCCAAGCGGCTCGGCGGCTCGGACACTGGCGCTTCGCCCATCGGCTATCTGGTGACATCGCTTGCCGGGTGCACGGCGGTGATCGTCGAGCGTTGCGCCAAGGACGCCAAGCTCGAAATCGAATCGATGAAGGTGAAATCCACCATCGTCTACAGCCCGCGCGGCATCGGGGGTCAGGAGGGCTATAAGTCCAATCCGAGCGAGGCGGTGACGGATGTATGGATAAAGATCGACGCCACCCCCGAGCAGGTTGAGGCGGTCAAGGCGGATTACTTTAAGCGCTGCCCGGTCTACAACCTTTTCAAGGCGAGCGGCTGCAAGATGACCGACAACTGGCACGTCAACGAATAGCGCCTGGATATACAAAAACCCGCTACAATAAAAAGGGGCGATCCTTGAGGGGTCGCCCCCTATTATTTTTCAGGCGCTGCCGGACGGCTAGGATTTCCCGCGCAGTAAACTCCGGGCGCTCTCGCCATCGGGCGTGAATACGTCATCGTTCGGATTTTCGCGCGCCGGGCCCCGGCTCAGGAGAAATTCCGCGGCCTCCTCGCCCGACACGGCGATTTCGTGGAGGGCGCCGGGCGGGAAGTGGACAAGATCGCCGGGGGCGGCATTGTGGACCTCGCCGCTGATGGCGACGCGAATGTTCCCTCGCAGCAAATAAATAAACTGCTCGTCGTTATGGTAGTGAGGGGTGGAGAAAGTGCCGCCCTCCATCCGCAGGAGTCCAATACTCAGATTTTGGCCGTGTTGCCAGGAGGCGGAGGCGGCCGTATAGGAGATTCCCCCCCCCGGCCGGCTTCCAAAATTCGGATAAGTGGGCATGAATCAGGCTCCTTGGGTTATCCGGAAAATAAATTTCACTTTACGCGAAATATTACCACCTGAACTCGCCGCGAAGTGAATCAGTGCTGGCGCTTTCCGCCTCCGGGCGGTAAATTACGGACTCTGTAGGAAAGACCACTCGTAAAAATATCAAGCGTCTCTACGCTTTTCCTGGAGGAGTTTTCAATGCGCGCCGCAGCTTTTGTTCTTGTTTTATCGCTTGTCTTCGCTACCTCGGCCCTCGCCTACGATCCCGCCGCACTGCCCAAGCCGGACCCCAACGGCTCGGCCTTTGAGCGGGGCCGCATCCAGATTCACGAGGGCAGGTGGGTTCGTGCCGCCCGTCTGTTCCGGCAGGCTACTGCCGAGGATGCCGGAAATTACAAGGCCTATACGCTTCTGGGCTATAGCCTCCGTCATGCCGGGCGCCTGAGCGAGGCAATCGCCGCATATAACCGGGCGGTGGAGATTAACCCCGGCTACGCCGAGCTTCGGGAGTACCGGGGCAAGGCCTTTGTGCTGGCCGGAAATATCACAGCGGCGATGAGCGACTATCGCACCCTCGTGCGGATGGGCTCCCCGCTCGCCGAGGATCTCAAAGAGGCGATTGACCGGAGCATCAACTAGCCGGGCGGGCCGTCTCATCCTCTGACAGGGACCGATCCCCCCGCCGGGGGCTGGAGGTGATGATTGAGCGCTCCAGCGGACGAGAACGCAGACGAAATCGCGGACGAATTTGAATTCTTCTTCGATAAGCCCTGGTCGGACGGCCTGCCGGTCGTGCCGCCGACCGAGGAGCGCATCGCCCGGATGCTAACAGGAACTTCGCGAGACCCGGACGAGCCGGTGGGCGAGATACCCCCCGCCCTGGAGGCGGCGAGCGTCCGCGATATCGCGGTTCATGCTGTGATGGCCGGTTGCCTGCCCGGGTATCTTCCGGTCGTACTGGCGGGCGCCGGGGCGATGCTCGAGGAATCCTTCAACATCAACGGCATCCAGGCCACCATGCACGCCGTCGCTCCGCTGATGATCGTGAACGGCCCCTATGCCAAAAAGATTGGCATCAACGGGGGCCTCGGTTGCTTCGGCCCCGGCTTCAGGGCGAACGCCACGATAGGCCGCGCGATCCGGCTCATCCTCTTGAATCTCGGCGCGGGAATCCCCGGCGTCACCTCGATGAGCACCTTTTCCCAGCCCTCGCGCTTTACCTTTTGCATCCGCGAAAATGAAGAGGAAAGCCCCTGGCCTCCGCTTTCGGAGAGCCTGGGTCATGGGCCGGGAGTGGATACCGTCACCCTCATCGCCGTTGAAAACCCACAGCTTGTCTTCGACGACACGAGCCGAACTGCGGACCGGTATCTGATCGCGGTCGCCGACGCCATGGCCCACCTGGGAAGCTGGAACAACTGGACGCGCTCGGATCTTGTCGTCGCGCTCGCTCCGCAGCATGCGGAAATTTGCGCGGCGGATGGTCTTTCCAAGGAAGATATCCACGCCCGCCTCCTCGAGATGGCGGGCCGCCGGGTGGGAGAGCTTCGGCGCGGCGGCAACTTCCGGGAGGAGCGGATGCGCTCCCTGCCGATACCCGTCGATCTGGACGATGATGATTTTTTCGTTCCTACCGTGAAAGACCCCGAGGATTTAAAGATCATCGTCGCGGGCGGTATACCCGGCCCCGAGACGGCGGTGATGCACGGTTGGAGCGGGGGCAGCCGCGCCGTGTCGAAGGGGTATACGTTTTGAGCGAAGTCGAATATTTTTTTGACAAACCCTGGTCGGATGGTTTGCCGGTCGTTGTGCCAACCGAGGATCTCATTGAAGAAATGCTCGGGGGGACGAGCCGCGATCCGGACGAGGTCGTCGGCGACGTACCTCCCGCTCACGCAGAAGCGAGCGTACGCGCCGTCGCGGCCCACGCCGTGATGGCGGGTTGCAGGCCCGAATATTTGCCCGTTGTTCTGGCGGGTATTGCGGCCATACTGGACGAGCGGTTCGGCCTGAACGGCCTCCAGGGCTCGATGAACAGCTCCGCCCCGCTCCTGATCGTGAACGGTCCCTACGCCGCCGGGATCGGTCTTTACGGGGGGAGGGGTTGCTTCGGCCCCGGCTTCCGGGCGAACGCGACGATAGGCCGCGCCATCCGGCTCATGCTCCTGAACCTGGGTGGAGGAATCCCCGGGATCGTTTCGATGAGCACCTTTGGCCAGCCCTCGAAATATACTTTCTGCATCGCCGAAAACGTGGCGGACAGTCCTTGGGAGCCGTTTTCGGTCAGCCGGGGGTTTGCCGCGGACGAGAATGTCGTAACAGCTGTTGCCTGTGAAAATCCCCAGCTCGTGGTGGACAACTATGCCCGCAATCCGGAACAGCTTTTCGTCAGCGTCGCCGACACCATGTCGCACCTGGGATGCTGGAACCAGTGGGTGCGCTCGGATCTCGTCCTGGCCTTTTCGCCCCAGCAGGCAGCCATCTGCGCCGATCTGTCGAGGGAGGAGGTGCGCCGCCGCCTTTGCGCGCTGGCGGGCCGCCGGCTCGGGGATCTGAAGCGGACGGGCCAGTACCGCGAAGAGTGGATGAAGGAACTTCCGTTTCCCGTCGATCTGGATGATGATGATTTTTTCGTTCCCCTGCTCAAAGACCCCGCCGACCTCCACATCATCGTGGCTGGCGGCGCGCCTGGGCCGCACTGCGCGGTCATGCACGGCTGGAACGGCGGTAGCCGCGCCGTGTCGCGGACGTATTCCGTTTAGGGGTTGATTCGGCGTGAATCCCGCCGGGAGATAAAACGCTGTGACTTTGCCTGACGATGAATTTGAGTTTTTCTTCGACAAGCCCTGGTCGGATGGCCTGCCGGTCGTCATTCCGACCGAGGAGCGAATCGCGGATATGCTCAGCGGAACCGTGCGAGACCCGGACGAGCCGGTGGGCGAGATACCCCCCGCCTGCGTGGCGGCGAGCGTCCGCGATATCGCGGTTCATGCAGTCATGGCCGGTTGCTTGCCCGGGTATCTTCCGGTTGTTCTCGCCGCGATTGATGCGCTCCTCGAGGAGCGGTTCAACCTCAACCTCGTTCAGGCCACGACGAGCGTCGGCGCGCCCTTGCTGGTCGTGAACGGGCCCTACGCGAAGGAAATCGGCCTTCACGGGGGCTCTGGATGCTTCGGCCCCGGCTTCCGGGCGAATGCCACCATCGGCCGTGCGATTCGCCTGACGATGATGAATCTCGGCGGGGGCCTGCCCGGCGTTACTTGCCTGAGCGGCTTCGGGGGCCCCTGGCGCTACACCTATTGTGTCGCCGAGAACGAAGCCGAGAGCCCGTGGGAATCCTACGCGGCATCAAAGGGCTTCGGGCCGGACGAAAACGTCGTCTCGGCGATTCCGTGCGAGGGGCCGATACAGGTGTGGGACGATGTGAGCCAGGAGCCTGACCGGCTGTTCGTGGCCATCGGAGATATGATGTCCGCCCTGGGGGGGCCGAACATTTACCGGCAGGCGGACATGGTTGTGGTTCTGAGTCCGCAGCACGCGAGAATCTGCTCCGGCGCGGGGCTTTCTCGTGCGGAGACTCACCGGCGGTTGATAGAGAGTGGCGCAAGGCGGTTGGGTGAGATCAAGCGGGGCGGAATCTGGCGGGGCGAGAGCGGGATGAATCGCTGGCCGTTTCAGGTAGACATCAACGACGATGACCGTATGATTCCCGCGGTTGGAGAGCCCGATGATCTGCATCTGATCGTCGCGGGCGGTTCGGGCACCCCCTCGACATTCGTCATGCACGGGATCACGGTTGCCTGCCGCGCGGTGTCGAAAGCATTTTCCGTTTAAACCGGTTGAGTTTGGGAGGACAGAACATGGCCCAGCCTGACGATGAATTCGAGTTTTTTTTCGACAAGCCCTGGTCTGACGGTCTGCCGGTCGTCAAACCGACCGAGGAGCGAATCGCGGATATCCTGACCGGAACCTCGCGCGGTCCCGAGGAAATCACCGGCATCGTTCCTCCCGCGGACGAGGCGGCGAGCGTACGCGCCGTGGCGATACACGCGGTCATGGCGGGCTGTAAGCCTGAGTATCTTCCGGCTGTCCTTGCCGGACTCGAAGCCATCCTCGAGGAGCCGTTCAACATGGGCGGAATCCAGGCGACGATGCACAGCGCCGCCCCGCTCATGGTTTTTAACGGTCCCTATGCCAAGGAAATCGGCCTCCACGGCGGCTCGGGCTGCTTTGGTCCCGGCTTTCGGGCGAATGCGACGATAGGCCGGGCGATCCGGCTCATGCTCATGAACCTCGGAGCGGGGATTCCCGGTGTCACCTCGATGAGCACTTTTTCCCAGCCCTCGCGCTATACCTACTGCATCCGGGAGAACGAAGACGACAGCCCGTGGGAGCCGCTCTCCGTCACCCGTGGGTTTCGTGCGGATGAAAACGTCGTCACCGCCATCGCCTGCGAAAACCCCAAGCTTATTTTCGACGATATGAGCAGCGAGCCCGAACCGCTCCTGATCGCCATCGCCGACACCATGGCCCACCTGGGCGGGATGAACGCCCTCAGACGCTCGGATCTGGTGGCGGCGGTCAGCCCCGATCACGCGAAAATATGCGCCGACGCAGGTTGGAGTAAGACAGATGTTCATAAATGGCTTTGCGGGAAGGCGGGAAAAACGCTGGGTGAGCTCAAAACGGGTGGCGGCTACCATGAGGACCGGATCAAGGACCTTCCCATCGAGGTCGATCTGGACGACGACGATTTTTTTGTTCCGACCATCAAGGTCCCCGAGGATTTGAAGATCATCGTCGCGGGGGGTATCCCGGGGCCGATTTCAGCGGTCATGCATGGGTGGAACGGCGCAAGCCAGCCCGTGTCGCGGAGTTTCGAGGTTTAGGCAACTGCGGGGTTGCTGGAAGGCGGCGGCGTGATTTTGGCCGCTTTGACCTGCCCCCCCCTTCTCGGTTAGGATTTTTCCATCAATGAAACGTAGAGGTCTTTTTTCGTCTCTCACCAAATTGTCGCCGGCGGCGGCGGGGTGTCCCGTGGTTGCCCTCCCGGCGCGTAGCGAGAGGAGTGGATTTCATGGTTTCCATCCTGCGTATTTTGGGCGTAATCCTCCTGGCTCTGGCCATTCCGGTGGCGGGCTGGGCCGCCGATATGGGAGCGATCCAGCGGGCGGCGAATAAAGAAGGAACCGTCACCTGGTACAGCAACTCCAAGAAAAAGGTTAACCAGAAAGTCGCCAAGGTTTGGAAGAAGGCCTATCCCAAAATCAAGCTCCGCCACGTCCGCAAGGGCACCGGCAACCAGGTTCCCACCGTTGAGGCCGAGCGGATGGCCAAGAAGGTGCGTGTGGACGTGATGAACCACACCGACCCGGCCACGTTTCTCAGGTGGGGGAGGGAGGGTTTTCTCGCATCCTTCAACGCCCCGAACGACAAAAAACTTCCCGCCGAATTCGTGGACAAAGATCACTACTACCGCGCGGTGTCGATTTACCTCCACCCCGGTGTCTACAACACCAAGAAAGTTAAGGCAGAGGATGTCCCGAAAAAACTCTCGGACATGGTCAAAAAGAAATACAAGGGCTTGACGGTAAGCGCCACCCCGCGCACCTCGGGCGTTGAGTTTCCGAAGTATCTAACCGCCGTCAACCGCTACGGCTGGGAATTCGTGAAGGGCCTCGCCGACAACGATCACTTGCTCCAAAAGGGGCAGGGCGCCGTGCTGCGCATGGTGCTGAAGGGCGAGCGGCCCATCGGTGTAGGGAACACCTCCTACCGCATCTGGGGCGCGATGAAAAAGGGCCGGGCCCTCAAGCCTATTTTCTATGAAGACGGCACGGTCATGATCACCGTCAACCTGGGCACGCCCAAGGCCGCGCCGCACCCGAACGCCGCCCGGCTTCTGATTAACTTTCTCATCAGCAAGAAGATCCAGAAGCTTATGGTCAAGAATCACTTTTACTCCGCTCGCGGTGATGTCGGAAAGCCCAAGCTCGCTCCCGCGCTCTCGTCGCTTAAAATTCTCAAGGCGGACAACGAGCAGCTCATCAAGGCCCGTGGCCCGTTTTTCGACAAGTTCGATTCATACTTCGGAATGAAGTAGGAAATGCGCTTTCGGGCAATCATCAGCCATGGCCGATGACTCCTTAGCTCCTTCCCTCGTGGGCCGCCTGGTGCGTCGGGCGGCCTCGGGGGTGAGCGAGCTTCGCCACACCCTCCGGAACGAGCCGATCAAGTTCGCCATCCTCATAGGGGCGGCTATCCTGCTGGCCACGCTGGTCGGCTGGCCGCTGGGCACCCTTTTCTGGAAAGGTTTTCAGGTCAAGGGCGACGGGCCGCTTACCCTGGACAACTACATCTCTGTGTTTCAAGAGGGCGGGCTTATAGACGCCCTCGAAAACTCCCTTTACATCAGCACCTGGACCACGCTCTTCTCCCTCATTCTCGCGGTGCCGATGGCCTGGGCCGTGGCTCGCACGGACATGCCCTTCAAAACGCTGATCACGGCGGCGAGCGCAGCCACCTTCGTCGTGCCGAGCTTCATCGTAGTGATATCGTGGATTTTTCTGCTGGGTCCGAACGAGGGGGGCATTACTCTTTTCCTCGAAAGCATCGGTCTTAAACTCCCCTTCCGCATCTTCAGCCGCGAGGGGCTTATTTTTGTTCTCACCTTTCATTTGTACCCGCTTATTTTTCACACCCTGACGAGCGCGATGGCGAACATGGACGCCAGCTACGAGGAGGCCGCGGGCGCGGTCGGCGCCGGCAAGCTGCGAACCCTGTGGAGCATTACGTTGCCGCTCATGCTCCCTGCGCTGGTCTCGGGCGTGATTCTGGTCTTTCTGGATTCGCTCGCCCTGTTTGGCGCCCCCCGGGCGATTGGCCTCTCGGGCCGGTTTCATGTCCTGACCACGAAAATTTATGTCCTCTTCAAGCATCCCCCGCGATTCGAGCTCGCGGCGGCGGCGGCGCTGCCGCTGATGGCCTTCACCGTCGTGGCGCTCTGGCTTCAGAAAAACATACTCGGGCGAAAGCGCTTCACCACGGTCTCTGGGCGGGCCGGGGCCGTCAGGCCGATTGAGCTGGGCCGGTGGAAATGGGCGATGCTGGCTTTTTGCCTGGCGGTTGTATTCGTGAGTCTGGCGCTGCCGGTCTCGACCCTGGTGGTTTCCTCGTTTCTCTCGAGCTGGGGGGAGCCGATCTCCTGGGAGAATCTAACGGTCGAGAGCTATGCCATCATCGCCGATTCGCCCGATGTCTATTCGGCGGTGAGCAACGGGCTCAGGCTTTCGTTCTCGGCGGCGACCGTATGCGTGCTTCTTGCTGTCGCGATTGTCTGGCTGGTTGAGCGAACCGAAATTCCGGGGCGGGGCCTACTGAGTTTTCTGGCGATGGTGCCCTTTGCGTTTCCTTCCGTCGCCCTCGCGGTGGGACTCATCCTGATATTTATCCACCCACCCTTTGATATTTACGGGACCTTGTGGATTATTTTCGTGGGCTATGTCGTAAAGCGGATAGCGTTTGCCTATATCTTTGCCCGAAATGCGCTCAAGCAACTCGCCCCCGAGATGGAGGAGGCCGCGCGCGTCCTCGGCGCGGGCTGGCTCCGCACGATGGGCGAGATAACGCTGCCTCTCCTCAAGGGCGGGCTCGCAGCCGCCTGGGTGCTCATCTTCTCGATCAGCCTGCGCGAGCTCACCATGAGCATTCTTTTTTACTTGCCGGGCACCGAGACAATGGCGGTCATTGTGTTCAACTATTTCGAGGACGGCACCTTCGAGGTCGCCTCGGCGATTTCGGTGGTGATCCTGCTGATCAGCTTTGTCTCGGTCTATCTGGTCAAAAGCATTATCGGCAAAGGTGTTCAGGAGATTTAATTCATGACACAGGCCAAACTGGAGCTTCGTGGCCTCTCAAAAAATTTTGATGATGTTACGGCGGTGGACGCCGTAAATCTGACAGTCGAGACGGGTGAGTCGGTTGTATTGCTGGGGCCGAGCGGCTGCGGAAAGACGACGACCCTCCGGCTGGTGGCGGGTTTTGTCCGCCCGAACGGGGGTGAGATTTTCATCGACGGCGAGCAGGTGGCTTCTGCCATGGAGACCCTGCCGACCGAGAAACGCGGCATCGGCATGGTGTTTCAAAACTACGCCGTCTGGCCCCATAAGACCGTGGACGCCAACATCGCCTTTGGCCTTCGCATCAAGGGCCTTCCCCGCCGGGACGTGACGGCGCTCACGGCGAAGGCGCTCAGCCTCGTCAAGATGGACGGCCTGGGCGGGCGCTATCCCTCGGAGCTTTCGGGCGGCCAGCAGCAGCGCGTCGCTCTCGCCCGGGCGCTCGTGGTCGAGCCGACCCTGCTCCTGCTCGATGAGCCCTTATCGAATCTGGATGCTTCCCTGCGCGAGGAAATGCGCTTTGAGATCAGGGATCTTCAGCGCCGCCTCAACCTCACCATGCTCTACGTCACCCACGATCAGCAGGAAGCCATGGTCGTCGCGGACCGGGTGGTGGTGATGAACAGCGGGCGCATGGATCAGGCCGCCCCTCCCGAGGATATCTACCGCCGGCCGCGTACGCGGTTTGTCGCCAGTTTCGTGGGTCAGGCGAACCTCATCGAGGGCCGAGTCGAAAAGATGTCGGATGGACGCGCGACCATCAGGACCGGAATGGACAGGACCGGCGTGGTGGCGTTGCCTGGTGGGGCAACGCCGCTGCCCGAAGGAGCAGCGCTCGAGGTGGGCCGCGAGGTCGGGCTTATCGTCCGTCCCGAGGATGTCACCGTAGGCGGGCCTGGCGGAGACGGGGTGAACGAGTTCAGCGGCAGCGTACTCCGCCGGGTGTTTCTCGGCACGAGCTACGACATGACCGTCAAGATTGGCGATGTCGAGCTCCGCTGCCAGGCCCCCAAGAACGCCTCTCCCGCCGACAATACCGTCAACGTCCACATTCCGGCCGAGGCCTGGTGGATTCTGGAGGAGTAGAGGGGACTGCGGATATTAGATCCCCGCCGATATTCGATTTGAGAAGAACAAAAAAGCCCCGGCGATTGCCGGGGCTTTTTGCGTATGTTTCCTGATAAAGGCTAGTGGCCGTTGCTCCCGTTTTTCTTTTCCCGAATTGTCCGGAACACCCGCTCGGGGGTGATGGGAAGTTCGTACATGACCGCGCCGATGGCGTCGTTGATGGCGAGGGCCACAGCTGCCGGCGCGTTGTTGCAGGGAGGTTCGCCGACCCCGCGCGCGCCGTAGGGGCCCGCGCCCTCTCCGCCCTCAAGGACGATATTCCTGAATTCACCCACGTCCGAGGAGGTGGGGATCAGGTATTCGTGAAAGCTCTGCGAGCGGCAATCGCCCTCGATCATCGTAACTTCCTCATGAAGGACGTAGCCGATGCCCATGACTGCGCCGCCCTCGAACTGGCCCTCTACGCTCACGGGGTTCAGTGCGAATCCGATTTCGTGTGCGGCGACGTGTTTCAGGAGGTTGACCTCGCCGGTGTCGATATCCACCTCGACCTCGGAGGCGTGAACGCCGAAGGTGTAGTCCGCCCAGCCGCCCAGCCCGCCCATGTAGCGCTCGGGGTTTTCGTATTCATGGCCGGGCATGTTGTAGCCGTGGGTGCAGTGGAGCGACTCGCCCATCGCCTTGGCCTTGCCCGCCGCCTGGCCCAGCGCGACGCGCCGGTCCGGAGCGGAGGAGACCCAGGCCTCGCCCCCTCCGAGGCGGATATCGTTCTCCGAGGCTTCAAGGAGCGCCGCCGCGCCCTTGAGCAGGGATTTCCTGATTTCTTCGGCGGCGAGTTTCAGGGCGTTGCCCGCCATCAGGGTTTGACGGCTGCCGGCGGTGATGCCCGAGAGTGGAGTATTCGATGAGTCGGAGAGCCGGGTCGAGACCTGATCGAGCCTGAGACCGAGAGACTCGGCGGCGAGGGTCTGGAGGGTGGCGCCCTGGCCTGCGCCGATGTCGGGGGCGCTCACCCTGACGACGGCGCTTCCGTCGGGCTCCATGTGAACCGCCGCCTCGGCCGAGTCGTTGGGGCGGCCGTAGCCGGTGATGTTGGCGGCGAAACCCTGGCCGATTCGCTTGCCGGGGGCAGGTTTCGTTGGTTCGCCGAGCGCCTTGATGGCGCCGTCGAGGCAACTATCGAGCCCCGTCCCATATTCGATTTTCTGGCCCGTGACGAGCTGTCCGCCTTTCTGGAGAAAATTTCGGCGTCTGAGTTCAAAGGGGTCCATCCCCAGCGCTTCGGCGACGAGGTTCATCTGGTTTTCGTAGGCGAAGCAGAGCTGATTCGAGCCCACCCCGCGCATGGCGTTGGTGATGGGGTTGTTGGTGAGGTAGCCGTGGCACCTGATCTGGGCGTTGGGCACTTCGTAGGGGCCGGTGGCGATGCACATGCCGCCGAGGAGAAACAGGTTCGATTTATAGGGATACGCCCCCGCGTCGCCGATAACATCGGCCTCGACAGCGAGTATTTTCCCCTCCTTCGAGGCGGCGGTGCGGTAGTGCATCAAAAAGGGATGTTTTTTCACGGTGGAGCGGATGCCCTCCTCGCGGCCGAGGACCATCTGCGCGGGCCGTTTGGTTATATGAGTCAGCAGCGCCAGGTAGGGCTCGACGGTGAGCATCCCCTTCGCCCCGAATCCGCCGCCGACGTAGGTGCCCAGGTGGCGGACCCGGCTTTGCGGAATGCCCAGCATCATCGCCATCGCGCGGTAGTATTCGACCAATTGGGTTCCGACCCGGATGGTGAGGACGCCGTCCTCCTCGAGCCAGGAGGTCCCCGAGGCGGGCTCGAGGAATGCGTGTTCGGCGAGCTGGGTCTCGTAGGTGCGCTCGATGCTGACATCGGCCTCCGCACTCGCGGCCTGGGGGT